>CBFCXB010000070.1:0-9229 GCA_965601905.1 uncultured bacterium
GCCTTTGCCTTCCCCGGTTTCGTGCCCGCGTTCATCAGGGATATGTTCTGCATCGGAAAGGGTCCGTTCCGCTGGATTGCGCTCTCTGGCGACGAGAAGGATATATACCGCACAGACGATCTCGTCCTCGAGCTGTTCCCCGAGAACGAGTCGCTCTGCCGCTGGATCAAACTGGCGCGCGAGCGGGTCGCATTCCAGGGACTTCCCGCCAGGATCTGCTGGCTGGCATACGGTGAGCGGGAACGATTCGGTCTCGCCTTGAACGAGCTCGTGGCCGCCGGGGAGATCACGGCACCGATCGTCATCGGCCGCGATCACCTCGACAGCGGTTCCGTCGCATCCCCCTTCCGCGAAACGGAGGGAATGCTAGACGGCAGCGACGCGGTGGCCGATTGGCCGATATTGAACGCCCTGCTCAACGCGGTGAGCGGAGCGGCATGGATATCGGTGCACCATGGGGGAGGCGTCGGCATGGGTCTTTCGATACATGCGGGACTCGCCGTTGTTGCCGACGGCACCCCCCAGGGACGGGAAAAACTGGCCCGCTGCCTGCGCTGTGACCCTGGCACAGGGATTGCAAGACACGCGGATGCTGGCTACGGGATAGCCATTGAGAAATCAAAGGGTGCGGGGCTTCACATCCCAATGCTCGGTAGCTGAGCCTGATTCCATCCGGCAGGTGGAAAAGGGGGAAGTGTCATAGCCCGGCTTTTTATGCGTAACCGTATGCATTTTGCCTGAGTTGACAACAGTTTGTTTCATTCTGCAAGGAGAGGCGCTTGCCGGGAACCGTTGATCTACTGCTTCGAGGCGCCGGTCAGCTCGTTACCTGCCGTGGCTCCGGCGGAGGGTCGAAGCGTGGGGTAAGCCTATCCGATGCCGGTCTCGTTCGTGATGGTGCTGTTGCAGTTGCGGGAGGAAAGATATACGCCGCCGGTCCGCGGGAAGAGGTCATGACCCGGATCGAGGGCGCAACTGTTTCGACGATCTACGACGCGGACGGACGCGTCGTGATGCCGGGCTGGGTCGATCCACATACCCACGCCGTATTTTCAACGCACCGCGCGGATGAATACGAAGCGCGTATCCGCGGCGACAGCTATCTCGACATCGAGCGTCGGGGTGGTGGTATCAAGCGAACGGTGCACGGTGTCCGGGAGATGGGGGAGGAACGCCTCTTCGAAATCAGCGTGCGTCGAATCATGAGGATGCTCGGGCAAGGAACTACAACTATTGAAATAAAAAGTGGTTACGGCCTAGATGTAACAAGCGAGTTGAAGATGCTGCGTGTCATTGCACGCCTTGATGAGGAGCTGTCGCTCGATGTCGTTCCGACCTTCATGGGCGCACACCAGGTGCCGCCTGAGTACGATACGACCGCCGATTACGTTCGTGTCGTGATCGACGAGATGATCCCCGCCGTCGTTGGCGCCGGGCTCGCGCGGTTCATCGATGTCTTCTGTGAAAGCGGGGTTTTCAATCTCGATGAGAGCCGGGCGATTCTCGAGGCGGGAAAGCGGGCAGGACTCGGGATAAAGGTGCACGCGGATGAAATAACGTCGATGGGGGGAGCGGAACTGGCAGTCGAGATGGGCGCCGTCTCGGCGGAGCATCTCGTAAAGATTTCGCCTGAGGGGATAGGGCGTCTTGCCGACAGCGAGACGGTAGCGGTACTTCTGCCGGGGACCACATTCGGACTCGGATCGCGAGATTTCGCACCGGCGCGGGAGCTGATCACGGCCGGCGCCGTGGTTGCGCTCGCGACGGATTTCAATCCCGGCAGTGCACCGTCCGGCTCGATGCAGCTCGCCGTCGCGATCGCATGCTCGCAGATGGGACTGACTCCGGCGGAGGCGATAAACGCCGCCACGTTCAATGCGGCGTATGCCGTCGGAATGGAAGAATCGGTTGGATCGCTCGAGGTGGGAAAGAAAGCCGACATCGTCGTCTACGACGTTGCCGATTACCGCGAGGTTCCATCCCGTGCCGGTTATAATCACGCCGTGTCTGTTTTCAAGGCTGGTGCACTGGTCTGGGAACAGGATGGATTTCGGGAAAGAAGTGAGGTCGGGCTTTGAGTAAGGCGAGTCAGGTACGACACAGAGCGCAGGAATTCCTCAAGAAGGGCAATCTCGACAAAGCCATTGAGGAATATAAAAAACTCATCCAGATTGAATCACGCAACCCGAACCTCTACAACGAGCTCGGGGATCTGTTCCTGAAAGCGCAGGACAGGATGCAGGCCGTTTCCTGCTTCGAGAAGGCATCGGTCAACTACGAGAAGGTCGCACTGTACAATAACGCGGTTGCGGTGTGCAAGAAGATCCTCAGGGTGGTTCCAAATCGCCTGGAGACGATTTTCAAGTTGGGGGAGCTCAAGGCAAAGCAAAAATTCCTCGGCGAAGCCGCCGGCTACTTTTCCCAGTATCTCCAAAGCGCGCTCGACGATCCATCGGGTTGCGCAAATGGGGTCCAGGAAAAACTCGAACTCATGCTCGAGTATATGTATGAGTACGATGATATCGTCAGCACGGTGGCCAAGTTGTACGGCCAGCTCGGATTCAAGGTCAAGGCGACCGAGCTTCTCGCCGGTCTCGTTTCCCGGCTGGAGGCGGGTGGCGAGCCACAGCGGGCTGCGATGTACAGGAGAACCATTGAGAGCATGAAGTCGTCCCTCTCGTCCGAGGAGCTCGCGACACTGAAAAAGCAGCTATCCGAGATGGAGGAAGGGAAGGGGGACGACGCCGCCGAGGATCCGCGCTCGGCGGTCGACGAGGTGTTCGAGGCTTCGGAACGGATCGATGCGACGGATACGACGGAGTCAGAGACTCGCTCCGGCGCTGGGGTGGATGCGGGCAACTCATCTGAGATCGCCGGAGAGAACGAGACGGCGGAGAGGGCGGGCCCCGGAGGCGTTGTTTCGCCGGACGGAGCCTCACCCGATCCGGGGGGAACGGACGTGACGCCCGTCGCGGGCCACACGGCATCAGAAGGAGCGGTCGATACCGCGGGCGGATCGGCGGCGAGCGCCGATGGCGCGGCCGCCTCCCAACCATCCACCTCCCGCGGTGAGATGTCCGTTGCCGGGAGTGTGGGAAAGGCAGCGCAGCCGGTAGCGGTCCAGGAACGGGTGGAAACGGAGGAGACGCCGGACGGGGCGATTGATGAGGCGGAGGAGACGCCGGGTGAGCTGATCGATGAAGAGCGGCCGGATTTAGAGGCCGAAGCGGGAAGCAATGAAGAGGCCAGGGACTTCGCCCGGGAGATAACGAGCGACGTCGAGGAGGATGATTACCGGAGCCACTACGATCTCGGTATGGCGTATATCGAGATGGCCCTCTTCGATGACGCGGTCAAAGAGCTTCAGATCGCATCGCGATCCGAACAGCTTCACCTCCGGAGTATCGAGATGATCGGGCACTGTTTCCTGATGCAGAATAATCCACGGCTCGCGGTCAAACAGCTCCAGCGTGGACTTGTGAAGGCGAAGGAAGCGGGGGTCGAGAATCTCGGCATACATTACAATCTCGGGCTGGCGTACGAGATGCTCGATGAAACGGACAAGGCCAGGGAATACTTCGAAGAGGTATATATCGTCGATGTCACCTTCCGTGACATCGCGGAGAAGATGAAGCAGTACAGCGACAAGTAATTGAGCTGATTGACATGGAACCTCCCTGCGATCTTCATCTCCATTCGTATTACTCAGACGGAAATCTCTCACCCGAAGCGCTCGTTGAACGGGCCCGGGTCGCAGGCCTGTCAGCCCTATCGATCACGGATCATGATTCGGTAAACGGCCAGAAGGAGTCATTCCACGCAGGGCGGGCGCACGGGATTGAGATTCTTAGCGGTATCGAGTTCAGCGTGGTGGAGAGAGAGCAGCAGATTCACATCCTCGGCTACTGTTACGACACCCACGATCCACGACTCCGCGAGCGTGTCAGCTATCTCGAGGAAACGCGGCGATCACGTGCGCGCTCTATCGTTGAGAGGCTCCTCGCCTGTGGTGCCCGTATCTCCTTCGACGAGGTGCTCGAGGAGGCAGGACGGGGAACGATGGGGAGGCCGCACATCGCTCGTGTTCTGCTGCGACATGGGATCGTAACGAAAATACAGGAGGCGTTCGATCGGTTTATCGGTTTTGGACGCCCCGCCCACGTACCTAAGACCGTTCTGCCGGTCGAGGAAGTTGTCCGGCTCATCACGGATGCCGGCGGGGTGGCCGTCTGGGCGCATCCGGGGGTCTTGATCAGGAAGCGCCTTATTCTCGACACCCTGTGCCATATCGGAGTGCAGGGCATCGAGGTCTGGCACCCGAACCATTCCGCGAGCCTCGTGCGGGAGATCGACCGCGTCTCCCTGGAGAGAGGTCTGATTCGAACGGGCGGATCCGATTATCACTTCAGGGAAGCTATGAAGGCGGACATCGGAGGTATTTCAGCGCCGTACGAATCGGTCGTCGCGCTCCGTAAGGCCGCCGTCGCGATGCGGGAATCATGAGTAACACGGCGCCGCGGCGGCCATCGTGCGCGTTCCTCTCGGCGGCCGTGTACACCGGCCTCCTACTCCCACGACATTTGACTTGACCGGGTATAAACGCTCACGTACAGTTCCCTCAAAGGATGCAGTTCGGTCCCTCATCGTCGAATACGTCATGGGGGACGTTTATAGTGGTGATGGGCAGTGGTCCGGTATGGTGATACCTGTTCGGCATGATTTCAGAAAACACCGGTTGTTCATCCCCGAGATCACTTGCGTGTTGGTCGTGCTGGCGCTCGCGCTGCCGACGGTGTGTGCGTGCGCGCAGGAAGGCGACGATACTCCTTCCGACCGGTCCCTCCTCTTTCCAACGGAAGTATTCGTGATAACGGCGGACGAAGTCGTCCGGCACAATATTCACACCCTCGAAGATATCCTTGAAATGTTGCCCGGGGTGTATCACTGGATTGCCGGTCCTCGCGGATCGCGTTCCGGATTTTCGATAGACGGGAGAGGGTATCGAGGAGTCACGTTGCTCATCAACGGGAAACCGTTTTACGATCCCTATACCTTCGAGGCCCTCGCACGGTTTGTTCCCGTGTCGCGCCTCGAGCGCATCGAGGTAGTATACAGCGGTTCTCCCCTCTGTACGGGGGATGTATCGTCGACCGGCGCGATCAACTTCGTGATTCGCGAGGGAGGGGAGAAGGGGCCGCGCTCCGAGGCCGAGTTCACCTACGGGAGAAACAACAGGCGGGCGCGTCGTGTATGGTTCTCGACGCCTCAGGCCAGGGTCGGGGCCACCCTTGCGTACGACGAGTACCTGCAGAATGCCTTTGAATCGTACATACCCATCCCGAAGAGAAGGATCGGGGATTACGATGCGCGATCGGTACTCATGGACATCTGGATGAATACCGACGCGGGTGACGAGGTTCTTGTGAGGCTCCACCGGTACGAGGACACATTCGTGGGGACCGAATATTCGCCGGGCGAAGATGTCCGCTTTAATGGATTCGACACGGAGATGCGGTACCGGAAGAACGGTTTTTACGTTACCCTGGAGCAACGCGGCCTCTCGCTGTCCCGCCGCTCGGTGCGTCGCTCCGATCTTCTCACCGCGGCTAGTGCCGGTTGGGGTGGGATGATCGGAGAGCTGTCCACTCGTACATTCTTGTCGGCGAGGCGTACGATCTGCACGCACACGGAAGGCTCGATCGCATTCGAGCCGTCGTTCCATCGCATCGAGGGAGGCATCGGCGCCGGGGGAACGATGCAGGGCGCGCTGGGGTGGCGGCTCGGGATTTTCGGCGGAACGCACAGCGTCGCGGGTTCGTACCTCGGCGGCGAGGCGGGCATCCGGCGGGGAAACGGATCCACACTCTCATTCTCCCTGATGGCTTCACGTCGCCTGCGCATCCCATCGGCCCAGGAGCTCTTTCAACCGGAAATCGCCGGGGATACGACACAGGTTATTCAGACCCTTTCGACGGCGGGCAACGAGGCGCTCTCCGCCGAAATCACCGAGGAGCTCGCATTGGGGACCTCAGCCGCCGGTCTGTTCTCACTCGATGTATTCGCCCGCCGGGAGAAATCGCGCATTGTCCTCACGGGGACGGAACCGGCGGTTTACAACAACACCGAGGGCACGGGCAACGTTCTGGGCGTTCGCGGTTCTCTCTTTCGCCACGCAACGGCCTACGGATTTCGGTACAGCGTGTCGGCCAACGCGGAATTTTTCGGAGAACGGAACAAGCGTACCGGCGGTATTCCCGAGTACCGGTGCCGCGGCGGATTCGGTCTCGAACGCACCGTATTCAAGGAAACGGAGACCGTCGGGATCCGGTGGGATGTTGAGGCGGTGGGCAAGCGCGCATGGGATGCAACAACACTCGGCTCGTATGTAGTGAGCAACATCGCCGCGTCGATGACGATCTTGAACGCAACGATAACGGTTCAGATGAATAATCTCTTCGACACGTCGTACGGGACGTACCCGGGATTCCGCATGCCGGAGCGGCACTACGTGATAGGCGTCTTTTGGAAATTCTTCGATTGATTCACGATGCATCGTGCCGCCTGCTGGGCAGCGCCTCTCGTGCTCATCACCGACTCCTCTGAGAAACCCGGCACAAAATCCGAAGGGCGCCATCAGACGGTTTTCCCGTGGATACATACGGCAATTGGTAAAAAAGTTGACATGGAATGAACGGATTACGGTGATTCTGCGATCCATCGGGCACGATCCGTAACGTTTGCATTGTGCAATTGTCCGTGCACACTGCGCATGGTTTATCCATTCCACGGCGTTGATGCCACGCCCCGCCGGGGAGCGACGTGCCGACGGTACATGCTTATTTCACGCGTTTTTTTGACGTTTCCTGCGCCTACTCCGGAACGGCGGTTTTCTCCGGAACCGGTGGCCCCAAGGTAATAGTATTCCCATACACTTCAATCCGTTAGAACGAACCATTCTTAATGGCATGCTTATTGCGGTACGGCGGTGTCTGTTTGGTATCGGAAGGACCATGTGAAACAAATGGCATTCTTCCCCTCGAAATGGTGGAGGATTTGCTTTAGCTGCGGCAGAGTTCAATCATGGGCGGAGGACGTTCTTGAACGATAATATTGCCGATCAACTCCTGGACTCGAGTCTCATTACGCAGGAGCAACTCGAGCTTGCGCTGTCCGAGCAGGGGAAGTCCGGGGGAAGCCTGGGGTACAACCTCGTAAAGACGAACGCCATTTCCGAGAAAGCGTTCTCGGAATTCCTATCCCAGCAGTTTCAGGTTCCCGCCGTGGAACTCGATGATCTCCAAGCCGACGAGGACTCGGTTGAGCTCATCCCCTCCGAAGTCGCCACAAAGTTCCAGGTCGTACCGGTGAAACGTGAAGGCAGGATCCTCACCGTGGCGATGGCCAATCCCGACAACATTTTTGCGATCGACGACATCAAGTTCATCACCGGTCTTGAGGTCAAGCCGGTCGTTGCAACGGAGACGTCCATCAAGCGGGCCATCGATCGGTTCTACGACTCCGCCGATTCGCTTGCAGAGGTCATGCGGGACATGGAGGAGGACTTCGAGATCGTCGAGGAGATGGAGGAGGAACTCGGCCTATCAGAGGCGCAAAGCGAGGATGCGCCGGTCGTCAAGTTGGTCAACTCTCTCATCGCCGATGCGGTCAACAAGGCCGCCAGCGATATTCATATCGAGTCGTTCGAGAAGAGTCTCCGGGTACGATTCAGGATCGACGGCATCCTCCACGAGATGATGGCGCCGCCGATAAAGATGAAAGGCGCAATCACCTCGCGTCTCAAGATCATGGCCGAGCTCGATATCGCTGAGAAACGGATACCGCAGGATGGACGCATCAAGATCCGGATCGGCAGCAAGAAGATCGACCTCCGCGTCAGCACCCTGCCGACGATTTTCGGTGAAAAGGTCGTCATGCGGATTCTCGACAAGAGCAACCTCGAGATCGATCTCACCAAGCTCGGGTTCCAGCTGAGCGAGCTGAACAAGTTCCTCAAGGCGATCGAATCGCCGTACGGGATGGTTCTTGTTACCGGCCCGACAGGGAGCGGTAAGACGACAACGCTCTATTCGGCCCTCAACCGGATCAACATACCGAGCCATAACATCATGACGGCAGAGGATCCGGTCGAGTACAACCTCGAGGGGATCAATCAGGTGAATGTACACGAGGAGATCGGTCTCACCTTCGCTTCATCGCTCAAGGCGTTTCTCCGCCAGGACCCGAACATTGTGATGGTCGGTGAGATCCGTGATCTCGAGACGGCGTCGGTCGCGGTGAAGGCGGCGCTCACGGGGCACCTCGTCCTCAGCACCGTCCACACCAACGATGCCCCGAGCACGGTTAACAGGCTTATCGATATGGGCATAGAACCCTTTCTCGTTGCGAGCTCCACCAACCTGATCCTCGCCCAGCGACTGGTGCGCCGGCTCTGTTCCAATTGTAAGGAAGAGGTAAAGATGCACCCCGAAGGAATGCGCGAACTTGCCATCGGCAGCGAGGATCCATTTAACGTATTCGAGGCGCGGGGATGCCAGAAGTGCAGCAACACCGGCTATAAGGGAAGGGTAGGGCTATACGAAGTCATGCCGATATCCGAGGAGATCAGGGAGATGATCCTCAATCGATGCTCAGCGAACGAGATCAAGATACAGGCGATCAACGAAGGTATGCTGACACTCAGGGCCGATGGAATCGAGAAGCTCAAGAAGGGCAGCACTTCACTCGAAGAGGTGTTGCGAGAGACGACGAACAAGTAATTGCGGTTCAGCGGCAGCTCGCTGCTGTCCGCTGCAGCCGCAATTCGCCGGCGCGGCGCGAAACGTCCTCGCAGGCGAAGGATCGATACACCGTCCATGCGAAGGGCATAAAATACACTTTGCCGCGCTGTAACGGCGTGCAGGGGAGGGAAACCAGATGGTGAATCTACGAGATTTATTGCAGGAGATGATCGACAAGAAGGCGAGCGATTTGCACATCACGGCGGGAGTGCCGCCGATGTTGAGGATCGACGGTGTCCTTCAGAAGACCTCTCACCCCGTGGTTACGCCCGAATTCAGCAAGCAGATCGCTTACAGTGTCCTCACCGAGGAACAGCAGAAGCGGTTCGAGAACGATAAGGAGCTCGATTTTTCGTTCGGCGTTCAAGGCCTATCGCGGTTCCGAGCGAACGTGTTCCAGCAGCGCGGCGTGACGAGTCTCGCGATACGCC
>CBFCXB010000071.1:0-9213 GCA_965601905.1 uncultured bacterium
AGGTCTCGGAAAAGATTGATGATCTGCGCCCGCACGGATACGTCGAGTGCCGAAACCGGCTCGTCGGCCACGATGATCTCAGGCTTGACGGCGAGGGCGCGGGCTATCGTGATCCGCTGGCGCTGACCGCCCGAGAACTCATGTGGATAGCGCCCGGCCGCGGCCGCCGGCAGGCCGACTGTGACGAGCAGCTCACCGACCCGCTCCCGGACTTCGCGGCCCCGGGCGAGCCTGTGGATCCTGATCCCCTCGGCGATCGTACTCCCGATGGTGAGCCGTGGATTGAGCGAGGAGTAGGGATCCTGGAAGATCATCTGTATCCGCCGTCTCGCCCTGCGGAGCTCCGCACCGCGCAGCGCGAGAAAATCGACGCCGTCGAGCATCACCCTCCCCGCCGTCGGCTCCTCGAGACGTAAGAGGATCCGCGCGAGCGTGCTCTTGCCGCACCCCGACTCCCCCACGAGCCCGAGGGTTTTTCCCCGCTCGAGTACAATGTCGACGCCGTCGACCGCCTTGACGGGGCGCCCGGAACGGATGAAGAAACCCGCCGCGGGCTTGAAGTATTTCTTGATCCCCTCGGCATGGAGTATCTTCATCGCCCACCTCTACGGCGCGAATCCCGCCGCCTGCCGGGGATGTGAACGGTTGAATCGGCATGCATGTCGATCACGCCTGCACCCCCTCGCGGAGCCAGCACCGAGCGCTGCGGCTCCCGCCCAACCGGAACATCGGCGGTTCCTCGCTGCAGCGATCGAACCGCTCGGCGCAGCGGTCGCTGAAACGGCACCCGGGGGGGAGCCTCAGCGGATCCGGCACCGTGCCGGGGATCATGGGAAGCCGCTCGACCGGCTGGTTGATCTTCGGTACCGATCCGAGAAGTCCCGCCGTGTACGGATGCATCGGCCCGCCGAAGATATCGCCGATCGGCGCCTCCTCGACGATCACACCGGCGTACATTACGATGACGCGGCTCGCCATCTGCGCCACCACGGCGAGATCGTGCGTGATGAGCAGAACCGCCATGTTCATCTCTTCCCGCAGCTCGAGAAGAAGCTCGATGATCTGGGCCTGGACCGATACATCGAGCGCCGTGCTCGGTTCGTCCGCGATGAGGAGCTTCGGCTGACAGCTGAGCGCCATCGCGATCATCACCCGCTGCCGCATTCCGCCGCTCATCTGGTGCGGATAATCACCGTACCGTTTCTCGGGATCGGGGATGCGCACGAGCCGCAGCATCTCGATCGCCCGCTCCTTCGACTCGCGTCTCCCCAGCTTCTGGTGGAGGCTGATCGCCTCGCGGACCTGCTCGCCGCAGGTAAAGACGGGATTGAGGCTCGTGAGCGGTTCCTGGAACACGATCGAGATCTTGTTGCCGCGTACCTTCCTCATCGCTCTCTCGGGGATCGCGAGTATGTTCCTCCCCTCCAGCAGGATCGAGCCGCTCACGATCTCGCCGGGGGGATCGGAAACGAGGCGCATGATCGACAGCGCCGTGACGCTTTTACCGCATCCCGACTCGCCGACCAGACCGACCGCCTCTCCTCTCCCGACGCTGAAAGAAATCCCGTCGACGGCGCGCACCGTCCCGGCGTCGGTGCGGAACACCGTTCGCAGATCGATTATTTCGAGCAATGTATCCATCTTGTCGACTCCGCTATGCGAACTGCTTCGGATCGAAGGCGTCACGCAATCCATCCCCGAGCAGATTGAACCCTATCACCGTAACAGCAATCGCCAGGCCAGAAAAAGTGGAAACCCACCAGGCGCCGAGAAGCACCTCCCGTCCCGCGAACACCATCTGCCCCCAGCTCGGGGTCGGCGGCGGCACGCCGAGCCCGAGAAAGCTCAGAGCGGCTTCGGTGAGTATGATGCCCCCGATCCGCAGCGTGGCGGCGACGATGATCACGGTGAGCGTATTGGGAAGGAGGTGCCGCATGACGATGCTGCGACCCCCGGCGCCCAGCGCTTCGGCGGCGCACACGAAATCCTTGCTCCTCAGCGACAGTACCTGCCCCCGCACGAGACGCGCCGTCGCCATCCATCCCGTCGCGCCGAGCAGGACGATGATGAGCCACAACGATCCGGAAAAGAGCGCGATGCAGGTGAGGAGCAGAAAGAGGCGTGGTATCGCCATCAATGCATCGACGATCCGCATGATCACGGCATCGGCCGCACCGCCGAGATATCCCGCCGTGGCCCCGACGGCCGAGCCGAGCACAACCGATATCGAAACGGCGAGAATACTGATCAGCAGCGATATCCGCGAGCCGTACAGGATTCTCGCGAGTACATCCCGCCCGAACTTGTCGGTTCCGAGAAGATGCTTCGGGGAAGGCGGGGCGTAGCGCATCCGGGGGATATCACCCTGAACCACCGGGTCGTACGGCGTCAAGAGCGGCGCGAGGATCGCCATGATGTACAGCACGGCGACGATGATCAATCCCGCCACGGCGAGGCGGTTCCGCCTGAATCGGGACCATCCGGCCGACCAGAGGCCGCGACGACGGGTACGATCCGCGCTCGAGGGCCCGATATCCATTATCCCTTGCTCCTCTCGACCGGTTTCGCCATCACCGCCGCCTCCCACCGCCCGAGTACGTGATCCGCGGATCGAGCAGCGCGTAGCCGATATCGGCGACGAGATTTCCCACAATCACCATGACGGCGACAACGAAGTTGACGGCGAGCACCACCGGGTAATCCCTGCTGTAGATCGCATCGACCATGAGACGCCCCATGCCGGGCCAGGAAAATATCTTCTCGACGATGACCGATCCGCCGAGGAGGAAGGGAATGCTGAGACCTATGATCGTGACAACGGGTATCGCCGCATTCTTCAGCGCGTGCTTGAGAAACACACGCCCCTCGGGAAGCCCCTTGGCCCGCGCCGTCCTGATGTAATCCTCCCGGAGTACATCGAGCATGCTCCCCCTCATGTAGCGGGCCATCCCGGCGGCGGAGGCGACGCCCAGAACAAATGCCGGGAGCACGAGGTGCCTGAGACGGTTCCAGAGGAGCGCGATCCCTCCGAGTTCGCCGGCGCCGATCGATTCCATGTGCGAGGACGGCAGTATGCCGGCCTTCAGGGAGAACAATAGTATCAGCATCAGCGCCAGCCAGAAAGAAGGAATCGAGTAGATGAAGAGGGCTGCGATCGTGTTCACCCGGTCGAAGACGGAGTAACGCCTCACGGCGGAAAGGATGCCGAGTGCCCCCCCGATGAGGATGTAGAGCAGGAGTGATGCAACGGTAAGCCGCAGCGTGTTGGGAATCGTTTCGGCGAGGAGCTCCGAAACTGGTCTGTTGAACCTGAGACTCACGCCGAAATCGCCCCGGATGAAGCTTCCCATCCACCGCAGGTACTGCTCGAACACCGGACGGTCGAGACCGAGCCGCTCCCTGATCTCGGCGATCGTCTCCGGCGATATATCCGGGTGGTAGTATCGTAACATCGGATCACCCGGCGCGAGATGAAGGAGGAAAAATGTGATGGTGAGAACGATCACGACGAGAAGGACCGCCTGCAGAATCCTCCGTACGAGAAAGCGCTGCATCAGTCAACGACCTCCGTCCCCGTGAGATGAGAGAATTCCGAACGCTTCTCACGCGCCCGCCGCGCGATCTCCTCGGCATCCCCGCATGAGAGCTCGAGCGGCTGCCACCGAACGGAGAACCGCGTCGCGAACGCATCGACGAGGGCTGAGCGGACCTCGCGCTCATCGACCGCGCCGCCCCGCTCCCCGGCAATATTCGTGATCCTACCCTTAAAAAACCGCCAGTCCCCCCGCGCGTATTCGACGATCCGCTCCGAGGCGGGCCGCAGGAGAATCGAGCCGTGCTGTAGAAATGCCGTCCTCGTCCGCCGCTGCGCGCTTCCGGCGATCTTCCTGCCACGGGCGGCGATCTCGTAGCGGCTCACCGAAACGAGACAGGGTGCAGCGCTGCCGGCGCGGTCGCCGGGAAGGCCGCCGGGACGGCCGCTCTCCAAGACCGCATCGACGCCGAGAGAACGAAGCGCCGAGGTCAGGGCGTCTGAGATCGCGAGAAACGTTTCCGCGAGCCCGGCGCCGAATGGACCCTTGCCGAGCGGGCCGCAGACGGCGTACGTCAATTCCCCGTCGTGGAGCAACGCGCGTCCCCCCGTTAGCCGTCGGCCATTCCCCCTTGTTGCTCCACGGGGGGGCCCCCGGTTACCCCCGCCAGTCCACGGTTCGGCCCGCCCCGAGTGAGTCGAGATCGAGGGCCGCCGCCGGATCCTGATGATACCCGATCGATACGGCGGGGGGATCGAACGAGTAAAGGCGGAGCACCGGCGCTCCGCCCACTCTCTCGGCCCTCTCGAGTAGAAACTCGTCCCGCGCCATGTTCTCGGCCGCGGTCCTCGCTTCGTCGTCGAGAAGGTGCCATCGATTCATTATCCGCTCTCACTCGATCTCGATCGGCCAGCAGAGCTCCGGCGAGCGTGCCGCCATCGCCTCATCGAGACGTCTCACCGGGGTATCGATCGGCGCCTCGTGGAGGAGCTCCGGATTCTCCCGCGCCTCCTCCGCTATGCGCTCCATCACCCCTGCAAAGTGATCGAGCTCTCCCTTCCGCTCGGTTTCGACCGGTTCGATCATGAGCGCCTCCTCGACGATCAGCGGGAAGTAGACCGTCGGTGCATGAAGACCGTAATCGAGAAGACGCTTCGCCACATCGGTCGTCCGCACGCCGTACTTCTTGAGTGCCCGGCCCGAAGCGACGAACTCGTGCATGCACGGCCCCGGGTACGGGACATCGTAGTGCTTCGCGATCTTCGCGAGAAGGTAGTTTGCGTTGAGGATCGCGTTCTCCGAGACCTCCCTGAGACCCGCCGCCCCGAGGGAGAAAATGTATGCAAACGCCTTGACGAACACGTTGAAGTTCCCGAAGTAGGAATGCACCCGCCCGATCGATTTCGACGATTCGCGAGAGAAGGTGTACCGTTTCCCCTTTTTCACGACGCGCGGTATCGGCAGAAAGTCGGCAAGGGGGGCGCGTACGCCGACCGGTCCCGAGCCCGGCCCGCCGCCCCCGTGCGGCGTCGAGAAGGTCTTGTGGAGATTGACGTGCATAACGTCCACCCCGATCTCACCGGGACGAACGATTCCCAGCAGCGCGTTCATGTTTGCGCCGTCCATGTAGACAAGGGCGCCCGCATCATGAACGGTTTGTATGATACGTGCGATCTCGCGCTCGAAGAGTCCCAGCGTGTTGGGAAGGGTGAGCATCAGAACGGCCGTCTCCCCACCCACCGCCTCACGAAGTGCGGCGAGATCGACAAGACCGTGCCGGTTCGATTGAACCGTCTTCGGCTCGAACCCGCAGATCGCCACACTGGCCGGATTGGTGCCGTGCGCGGAATCGGGAACGATCACGACATGGCGGCCCTCCCCTCTATCGCGGTGGTAGTCCCGGGCGATCATCATCCCGGTGAGCTCGCCGTGCGCGCCCGCGGCGGGCTGGAGCGTGAACGCATCCATGCCGCATATCTCGCAGAGCGCGCGCTCGAGCTCGTATATCAATTCGAGCGCCCCCTGCACATCCTCCTCATCCTGCGCCGGATGCAGTCCCGTGAATCCCTCGAGGCGCGCTATCTCCTCGTTGGCGAGCGGGTTGTACTTCATCGTGCAGCTTCCGAGCGGGTACATCCCCTTGTCTATGTGGTAATTCTTCGACGCAAGCTCCATGTAGTGCCGCACGATCGCCTGCTCGGAGATGCGGGGAAGATCGATCGGCAGCGTGCGGGGCTCCGCCATATCGAGATCGAGTGGACAGTCGTTCTCCGGAATAAAGCTGCCGCTCCTGCCGTCACGCCCCTTCTCGAATATCGTTGTGCTCATGATTCACCTCCCACCTGCCGCGCCACATCCCGGTAGCGCTCGATCTCCTCCCTCGTTCGACGCTCCGTCACGGCGACAAGCAGCGCTCCAGCCCCAAGCTCTGGGAAATCTCCTTCCAGAGGAATGCCGGCGAGGATACCGCGCGATTTCGCCTCCACCAGGAAGGTGTCAAGCGGCGAAGCGACATTCACCACGAACTCCTGAAAGAAATTCTCGCCGAATGGAAGGTTGCACCCCCGCGTCTCCTTCAGCATGCGGTACAGGGTATGGCTCTTGGTCGCGCTCTGGAGGGCCAGCTCGCGGAATCCCGTATCGCCGAGCGCGGCGAGGTAAACCGACGCCCCGAGAGCGCACAATCCCTCGTTGGTACAGATGTTGGACGTTGCCTTTTCCCGCCTGATGTGCTGCTCGCGCGTCTGGAGGGTCATGACATACCCGCGCTTTCCATCGCGGTCGACGGTCGCCGAGACCAGCCGTCCCGGACACTTGCGAATGTACGCCTTCTTGGTGGCCATGAAGCCGAGCAGCGGCCCGCCGAAGTTCATCGCGTTGCCCAGTGACTGTCCCTCACCGACGACGATATCGGCGTCGTATTCGCCGGGCGGGGCGATGATCCCGACAGATGCCGGATCAACGTATGCAACGAGGAGTGCGCCCCGTTCATGCACGAGTGCCGATATCTCACCCGCCGGCTCGATCACGCCGAAGTAGTTCGGTTGCGCGAGAATCACGGCCGCCGTTTCGTCATCGATCAGCTCCGCACAGAGCGCCGTATCGAGCGTACCGTTTTCGGCCATCGGCACCTCTTCCACCGTGATCCTCTTACCGGTGGCGCAGCTCTCCATCACCGCCCGTACTCGAGGCGAGAGCGCCCGCGGCACGAGTACGCGTCCTCTCCGCTTGATGGCGCAGGCCATGAGCATCGCCTCGGCCAGCGAGGTGGCGCCGTCGTAGAGCGAGGCGTTGGCCGCTTCCATGCCGGTGAGCCGCGCTATCATACTCTGGTACTCGTATATGGCCTGGAGGGTGCCCTGACTCACCTCCGCCTGGTAAGGCGTGTAGGAGGTGTAGAATTCGCTCCGCGAGAGAACATACCTGACGACCGCCGGGATGTAGCGGTCGTATATGCCGCCGCCTAGAAAACTCGCCGTGCCGCTCGCCGGTCTGTTCCTGCCCGCCAGCTCTCGGCAGCGGGCGACGACGGCGGACTCGCTCATCGGGGGACCGAGATCGAGCATCCCGCCGACCCGCAGCGACTCAGCGATCGGCTCGAGCAGCTCCTCGAGGGAGGATACCCCTATCGCACGGAGCATTTCGTTTCTATC
This sequence comes from uncultured bacterium, assembly GCA_965601905.1. Lineage (GTDB taxonomy): Bacteria > Krumholzibacteriota > Krumholzibacteriia > Krumholzibacteriales > Krumholzibacteriaceae > DATKWS01. Next base: position 7,187 of record CBFCXB010000071.1, read on the forward strand.
CCTGTCAGTGTTCTGAACGTAACTCATCCATCATTCCTTTGCATGCATCTTAATGGGAGCACCAAAATGGAACGGTCGCACCCGCCGAGGGATTACTCCTCTTCGTCCCCCGTATCCTCCTCCTGCTCCTCGGACTCCTGCTCACCGAGAAACTCCTGGTACTCACCGTAGTTGAAGAGAACATCGAGTTCCCCCGCATCCTCCATCTTGATCTTGAGAAACCATCCTTCCTCATACGGGTCCTTGTTCACGATTTCGGGACTCGAGACGATCCCCTCGTTGACCTCGACGATCTCGCCGCTGACGGGACTGAAGAGCTCGGCAACCGTCTTGACCGCCTCGATCGTGCCGATCGGATCCATCTGCTTGACACGCGCGCCGACCTCGGGGAGCTCGATGTATACGATATCCCCGAGCTCGCCCGTCGCGTAATCGCTGATGCCGATGGTGGCGTTGCCGCCCTCCACGTGCACCCACTCGTGCTCTTTTGTGAACAAGCAATCCTCTGAAACCATTTTCACACCTTCCTTTGAAACGGGTCGTTCATTCGGCCGAACGACTCTTGTAAAACGGCAAGGGGACACGGTTCACCGGTATCGATTTCCCCCTGATGTCGACGGAGATTCCGCCATCATCCATAGGAGATGATCGCGATACGAGGGCCAGGGCCAGGCTTTTCTTCAAAGTCGGGCTGAACGTGCCTGACGTCACCGCTCCGACCTCCCGTCCTTGCGCCATCACGGAGAAACCCTGGCGGGCGATGCCGCGCCCCGCGATCTCGAGACCGACCAGCATGCGGGACGGCCCTGCCTCTTTTTCCGCCATGAGGGCTTCCCTGCCGATGAATTCGCCCTTCTTCAATTTTACGACCCACGACAATCCTGCCTCGAGCGGCGAGGTCTCCTCGTCGAGCTCGTGCCCGTACAGACAGAAAGACGGCTCGAACCGGAGGGTGTCACGGGCGCCCAGGCCGATGGGCGCGGCGCCGTACTCCCTGCCGCCTTCGAGCAGTTCGTTCCACAGATCGAGAGCGAGAGGAACGGGCAGGTAGATCTCGTATCCCTGCTCCCCCGTGTAACCGGTGCGGGACAGCAGCACCTCGCTGCCGTTGTGCCGGAATGTAAAAAACCGATAGTACGGCAGCGCCGCCAGCTCGTCCCGGACCGGTGCGCAGAAACCGCCTGATAGCAGCAGATCGCGCGCGTGCGGTCCCTGCACTGCGATCTGCGCCGTTTCGGGCGAGGTGTTCCTGATCGTGATGTCCCCGCAGCGTATCTCCTCGATGCGATCGCTGCTCTTCACATCGACCGTTCCCCGGAGCACCGCCTCCAGGTGTTCGTGAATCTTTTTCGCATTGACCGCATTGACAACGAGCAGGATCCGCTCATCGGAAAACTTGTAAACGAGAAGATCGTCGAGCACATGTCCATCGTCGTTGCAGCAGACCGTGTAGCAGATCTGTCCCTGCTCGAGCCTAGCCACGTTGTTGCTCACGACGTAATCGGTGAACACGCGCGCATCGCCTCCCGTGATCTCGATCTCCCCCATGTGGCTTACGTCGAAGAGCCCCACGGCGGTGCGCACTCGCCTGTGCTCCGCGACGATTCCCTCGAATGAGACGGGCATGAGGAATCCGGCGAATTCGACGATTCGCCCACCCCTCGAGACATGTGCTTCGTATATCGGTGTCTTCAGTGTCATATTCAACCTCTTTGATTACCCATAATGATCGACGTGGTCAACAGTATTTTATCGGCGGCTCCCCTTCCCCGCCCCCTTTCTCCGTTCCGACGGCCTGAGGAACCTCCTGAGAATCCGACCGGTGTGCGAGCGAGCGCAGTGCACGATCTCGCTCGGCGATCCGGCGAATACGACCTCCCCCCCGTGATCGCCCCCTTCGGGTCCGAGGTCGATGATGTGATCGGCCAGATGGATGATATCAGGATTGTGCTCTATGTCGAGCACCGTATTGCCCCGCCGGACGAGCTTATCGAGCACGGCCATAAGTAGCTTGACGTCCTCGAAAT
>CBFCXB010000072.1:0-9190 GCA_965601905.1 uncultured bacterium
CGCTCGGCGATCTCCCGTGTGATCTCGAACGGCGGCACGTTTTCAGCGACCCAGGTCTTGAGCCAGGTGAGATCCGACTGCGAGATCCATGCCCCCATGTTCATGCGCAGCAGCTTGGCGATGATCTTGCTGAGAAAGCCGCCGATGTTCACGACCATGTAGAATATCGAGAATCCCAGCTTGGAAAAGCCCTCCGGCGAGCTCTTTTTCACCGTTCCCGATATAACCGGCTTCACGAAGGCGCCGCCCACGGCGATCATGGCCAGCGCGATGAAAACCGTCACCTTCGAGGGGAAAGCACCGAGCACGCCGTACCCTGCGGCAAGCACGGAGAATGCGATGAAGAGACCGTTGCGGAAACCGATCTTATCGGAAATCGCTCCGGCCGGTATCGGGAGAAGGTAGAGCGAGGCGATAAAGCCCCCTACGATCGTGATCGAATCTTCCGTGCTGAAGCCGACGCGGCGCGTGAGATAGATCGAGATGATGACGTTCATGCCGTAGTAGGCGAGTCGCTCGAACAGCTCGATCGTATTGGCCGCCCAGAAGGTGCGTGGAAATTTACGGATACTCATTGCTGTCCGCCTTCGTTGAGATCCACTGGGCTACGGAGCGGGGGAATTCGCCCTGTTTCTCAGAACGAGACCGTCACGCCGAGGGTCACGGCGAAACCGGTGAGATCGACCGATCCCTCTTCGTACTGATCATTGTTTTCGACCGACTCGGGACCGTAGAGGACATAACCCTCCTCTGTATCCTTCGCCAAAAAGACGTCGTAGTCCCCTTCCCCGATAACGGCACCTGTGCCCTCGTACCCCGTGAGGTCCGCCCATCGAGCCCTGATGCCTAGGTCGATCGATACCTTCGGGAAAATCGCAAGTTTCACGCCGCCCCCGCCGTGCAGCTCGTATCCCCAAGTTGTCAACTCGGCATCGAGGCCGTCGGTGTTGGTGCCGTCGGTGAGCTTCATGTCGAAGGTGATCTTCGAGTAGACCGCCGCCACCCCGCCCTGGAGATAGAGATCGATCGACGCTCCGGGCAGGGAGAAATCGAAATAACCGGTCAGCGCCAGGGGATAGGCCTTTATGGTGTGCTTGTATTTGCTCTCGATAAAACCGATCATATAGGAGAATTCACTCTTTCCCGATATGAAACCGGCACCCGCGCCGATGGTGATCTTCGGAACGGGCGAAAACAGCACCTCACCGTTCACCTCCGGCACCCAGTGGATATCATTGAGTGTACCCATCACCCCGATGGCGGGTAACTCCACCTCGTTGACATGTTTGACGTAATCGTTGAAGTCGGAATACGTCGCGTACGAGAGTCCACCGTTCACCCTGAAACCGATACCGGCATGGGTCGGCAAAGGCTGCATGCATACGGCGACCGCAACCACGAACATCATCATGTAGTAACGCTTCATCGTTCCTCCTTACGCACAGCGGCGTTGCACTCCGCGGCGGCGCATCCTTCAGGCCGCCCCCGCCCGCGCCCGCCGCCACCCTACTTACTCGACCTTCATCTTCTTGAGCTTCGATATATCGTTGCGTTTCCCGATCACAAGAAGGATATCGCTGTCCTTGATCACAAAATCGGCGGACGGAACAAGTAAGAAGTTCTCCGGGACGAGCTCCTTGATCCCCACGACGTTGATATTGAACTTGGAGCGGAGCTGCAACTCGGCGAGACTCTTTCCCACGAACGCCTCGATCGGCGCGATTTCGGCGATGAGATAGTCCCCCGACATTGGAAAGTAATCGAGCATATCGGGAGTGGAAAGGCTTCGGGCAACCTTTACCGCCATATCCTTCTCCGGATGGATCACATCGGTCGCCCCGACCCTGAACAGTATCTTGCCGTGGTCCTCGTCGGTCGCCCTGGCGACTATCCGTTTCACCTTGAGCTCGCGCAGGTACAGTGTGACGAGGGTCGCGGCATTCGCGTTTCCCCCCATGCTGATGATGACCGCATCCATCTCCTCGAGACCCAACGTGTTGATCAGTTCCTTCTGGGTGACATCCCCGAGAATAGCCTGGGAACAATGCGGCCTGATTTTCTGGATCCGGTCCTCGCTCCGGTCCACCGCGACGACGTCATTTCCTTCCTCGAACAGGGTCTTTGTGAGGAAAAACCCGAAATTACCGAGTCCAAGTGTCGCAAACTTCTTTGCCATAGTGTATCCTTTCTCACACCTACGGATCGACCCTGTATCAGCCGATCATCACCTTCTCCTCGGCGTAGCGGTACAGGGCCACACGGGCCCGGCGCGTGAAGACGTAGGCGATCGTGAGAAGTCCCACGCGCCCCAGAAGCATCAGTACGATCAGGACGAGCTTCCCCGCCGTGGTGAGCGTCGAGGTGACGCCCATCGAGAGTCCCACCGTCCCGAACGCCGACACCGCTTCGAACAGATACGCGAGAAAAAACTCCCTGTCCGGGTTGCCGCCTGCCCGCTCGGTGACGAGCATTACAACCACTCCCGCCGTAATGGTAATGATAGCGAGAATGAAAATCGAGAGCGCCCGCGACACCGTCTCCTCGGGGAGGGTGCGTCGGAAGATATTCACGGTATCCTTCCCGCGAATCTTGTTGTTGAAGATCGCGGCGAAGATCGCCAGCGAGGTCGTTTTGATGCCGCCGCCGCAGGAACCCGGGCTCGCCCCGATAAACATGAGCATGATGATGATGAACAGCGTCGCGCCCGTGAGCGTCGATGTGTCGAGCGTATTGAATCCGGCCGTCCTGGCCGTGACCGACTGAAACAGGGAAGTGAACAGTTTTTCCCACCAAGGAAGCTCCGCCACAGAGTGGTTTCGCTCGAGCAGATAAACGAGAATACCGCCGGAGACGATCAGAACACCCGTGGTCCAGAGGACCATCCGGCTGTGCAGCGAGAGGGGAACGCGTCGGTGCCGTCTCCAGTCCCCCACGCGTCGCGAGAACTCGTACATCACGGGGAATCCGATTCCCCCCACGACGATCAATGTAATCACCGTGATGTTGAGGAGGGCACTGCCGCGGTACTGCATGAAGCTCGTTGTAAAGAACGAGAATCCCGCGTTGCAGAAGGCCGAAATCGAATGAAAGAGGCTTGTGAAGAGGGCAGATGGTCCTCCCATCTCCCGCCGCCAAAAGAGAAACAGCAGCACGGTACCCGCCGCCTCCATAACGAAGGTAAAGAGAAAGATCGATCGTATCAGATTCCTGATGTCGCGTATCGGCGCCGGGGTGAAGGTGCCGGTGATGATCCACCGCTCCCGGGTTCCGATGCCTCGCCCGAGAAACAGAAAGAGAAAAACGGAAAAGGTCATGACACCGAGTCCGCCGAGCTGAATGAGTACGAGAATGACCGATTTACCGAAAATGGTAAACTGTGTGCCCGTATCCACAACGATGAGGCCGGTGACGCAGATTGCGGAGGTGGCCGTGAACAGCGCCTCGACCGGTTTGAGCGCCTCACCGGTCGAGGCGGCGGGAAGCGACAGAAGCACCGTGCCCACCAGCGCGGCCGCCAGATAGCTGCCGATCACAAGGAGACCCGGTGCCATTCGCTGAATGTATATTCGCAGTCGTTTTGGCATGCCAGAACCGGTGTGCGACCCAACGCGCGGACACGTTTGACGGGGACTGGTGGTGCGCGTCACTTCACAAACCCGATTGTTCCCGCACCTCCCTTCTCATCCCCGATCAAATCCTGGACAATCCCCTCCGCGTCATCCTCGGAAAACATCACGACCGTCTGGATGTTCCGCCACGGGAGAAGGACATTGACCACGTGACGCTCGGGCTTCCTCCGTTTTTCCGGAACGGTCGCGCCCGTCGAATCGCTCAGTTCGGTCGTGATGAAGTTCTTGTTCTCGACCCACAGGCCTGCCTCGTCCACCGCCACAATACGGCAGAAGAAGGGACCCTCCTCGGGCACACCCACGAATTCGAGACCGTCGTAATGCAACAGTTTCACCAGGACCGTTTTATCTACGAGATCGCGTGCATCGTTCATCACGTATCAACTCCCCCATTCGTTCTTGCCACAGGCACAGTGTGCCGATTCTGAAGGTTCGGACGTAAAATTTCAAATAAAAACGAGGGGGTTTTACCGGGGATGTGCCTCCGTGCTCCGGTACGATCCGCCGTGGCCGCGGTACGGGAGCGCGCGGCGCACGAGCGCGACATACCGTATGAGCGCCGATCCCGGAGCATCGTAGCGATCCCGGACGAGCTCGATGATCTCATCGTGCGAAAAGGTCCCGGTGTGGTACGCCTTGTAAATCGCATCCCCCAGCGTGTGCCCGAGCGTTCTCACGATAAACCAGCGCCGCTTGACACCGAGCCGGTATATCGCCACGAGCTTTCCCGTGATCCTGTGCCGCACGCCCGCATTGAGGTCCCGCCGGAAATGGTACTTCACCATACGCACGATTTTACGGGTATCGCCGATCGAGATCCGGGGAAGGTTGCACCGTACCACCCCACGTGGGTCGATGCATCGCAGGACGGGATCGGTCTCCATGCAGTCCTGCATCGGATTTACAATCTTGGATGCGAAATACAGCAGCGCCTCCTCGAGCACGAACGAATAGAAGCGGTCCGCGGGATCTCTGTCGGCCTTCCTCCCCATCCCGATACTACCCCGCATCGCCCACACGACGAACCGGGCGGCCTCTCGCAGCGGATGCACCGATTCGAATCTCATCACGAGAAAGGAGTTTATCGCCGGAACGTACGTGATGCCGTACTGTCTCAGAGACTCGATGCTGGCGAATGTACCGAGCTGGCTCATCCGTTTGGAACGGAGCAGTGCGGCGAATGCACTGTACGTCTTGCGGCAATGCACCTCGGGAAAGACGTCGTCGATCGTCTCCCTGAGACCTTCACGAGTGGTAACGAGCAGTTCGCGCTTGTCCTGTAACAGGAAAAGGAGAATATCGTCGGCCATCTCCTGCAGCACCGGCGTCCGCCGATCAGTGACGGTGCCCCCCCGCCATGCATCGATGATGTTCCGGTACGATTCGTACTTGAGAATCGGAGAGGTGTTGAAGATACAGTACCGCCTTCGGTCGATCCGCACGGCATCGGCCGCCTCTCTCCCGTTGCTGAGGAGCTGCCAATAGATCGCTTCGATATTCTGGACGATAACGACCTCACGGCAGCCTTTAGGGCAGAACGCACGCACATCGGCCGGAAGATGGTTGGACGCGAGGTGGGACTCGCCGATCACCACGAGAATCAAATGACCGGGGAAAAAGCGGCGGATCGTCATTACCCGGCGCGCGATCAAACGGTCGCGCTTGCGGATGAACCTGAGCTGATCGCGCGGCTCCTCGTCAATACCGAATATCGGGATGAAGGGATCTTTGGCGAGCATGAAGATCCGCCGGTAACTCTCCCAGTTGAATCCCCACTCGGATTCGTATTCGATCGCCTCGAGAAACTCCCCCTCCGAGATGGCGCCCTTCATCCAGAGGTCGAGGAAGGGCTGTTGATTGGTATAGAGCATCTCCATCGCAAGTACGACCGAGCGCCCCCGGAACGTAAGCTCCCGCATTAATCGGAGAACAAGATCCTGGCTGGCGTCGAGGGGATGATAATCACCGAAATAGACGATGTCGCATCTGGCGGCCGTATCGATCACCCGCTCGAGCCCTACGATCGCCCGAAATGAGCGATGCTCCGACATGAACTCCCTGATATATCGCGACTTGTACGTTTTATCGATACCGAAGATCTCGCCCTTGAGGTGTGCAATCGCGCGCATATGGGCTGCAATCTCCCTCTGAACGGTGTTATTATTTTTCGCGGGCCCTCTCATGGTAAAACGATCCTCGATTTCAGAAATATTGAAACTAATCCGCGATAATTATCGACAACTTTTTTTGATTATCATATATTGTACCAAAGCACGGAACCATAATTTATCCATCGCTCTGGAAAATGAAGCTAAGTGCTTTTAATGGAATGAGTAAGCAAGAAATTAGATGGTGTAATTTCCACTGCCCCCACGCTTCTTTTCCCGAAGGCGAACATCTCGATGGAGCCTGCCACACCTTTATCGCCCTGTACTGCAGCAAACACAACTGTCTCGTTCAAAAGAGCGCACTGTGCCTGGACCTGAGGGAGGAGCGAGAAGATGAGCCGTAACGCCCATTCAATAAAGGAGAAAGTGGAACACAGGCTCCTGGAGGCTCTCGACGAGGGGCGTGATCGTCTCTACGAGCACGAGATCTACGAGATCCTCGGTATGCTCGGACTCCGGACGCCGAGAACCCTCTTCGCTGGCACGGAGAAGGAGCTTGCACAACTCGATATTGCGCATATTCCGGGTGAACGGCTCGTCTGCAAATTGATATCCCCCGAGATGGCGCACCGTTTCGAGTACGGCGGCGTCAGGTTCGTCGAGCACTCCGCAGAGGCGGTCCGCGAATCATTCATTGAATTCTCCCGCATCGCCGCCGGCCGATCGATCGAATTCAGCGGCATGATGATCGCCGAGGAGATCGCCGGCATGAACTGGATGCCGTACCAGCTCCTCGTCTCCTTCAGACAGGATCCCTCCTTCGGCCCGGTCGTCTTCCTCGGCCTGGGCGGGGTTGGCACCGAGGTATTCAAGGCGGGGCTCCGGTCCGAGAAGGGTCTTTTCATACGCGCCGCCTCTGAGGTCGGCAACGCGTCCGCCAGCGAGCGGATCATCGAGAGAACGCTCTTCTACCCCATCATCAAGGGCAAGACACGAATCTCGGCGGAGCCACTCGTCATGGGAAACAGAATCCAGGAGGTGGTCGAGGGATTCGCCTTTCTCGCCAAGACCTTCTCTCCCCTCTCGAGCGATTCAACGGTGACGATCGAGGAACTCGAGGTCAACCCGATGCAGGTCACGCCGGAGGGCGATCTCGTTCCACTCGACGGTATCATCCGTCTTTCCCGGAACAAGCATGATCCGATGTATCCCCCGCAGCCGGGAATTCACAGCCTCCTCGAGCCGGAGAGCGTCCTCATCATAGGCGCATCGGCTTCCAAGATGAATGCGGGCCGGATCATTCTTCAGAATATCCTCAATGGGGGACGCATCGGTCGCAACCGCATCTACGTCCTCCATCCCGGGGTCACGGAGATCGATGGGTGCACCGCGTTCCGATCGATCGGCGATCTGCCGGAAACGGTCGACATGTCGGTTTTCGCCATTCCCGCCACGGAGCAGGCCGCCGTTCTGCTCGAGGAGATCATCCACCGGAAAAAGGCGAAGGCAATCACTATGATATCGGGCGGATTCGGCGAGACGGAGAAGGGAAAGGATCTGGACCGGCGCCTCCGCGACGTGATACGCGAGGGACGGGAACGGGACGGCGCGGGCGTGGTGGTGAACGGACCGAATTGTCTCGGGATCATCTCACGGCCCGGAGAGTACAACACGTTCTTCCTTCCCGAGTACAAGCTCCCCTTCGTGGGCAAGTTCGGCGAGCGGACGGCATTCATCAGTCAGAGCGGGGCGTATCTCGTCACCGTGGTGAGCAACATGGCCCAGTTGATCAAGCCGAAGTACATGATCACCTACGGTAACCAAATGGACCTGACGGTGACCGACTACCTGATTTACATGAAGGATGACCCCGAGATCGACCTCTTCTGCCTCTACACCGAGGGATTCAAACCGTACGACGGGGAACGGTTCCTCAGGGTTGCGAAGGAGATACTCGCCTCGGGCAAAAAGATCATTATGTACAAGACGGGACGCACCAAGGCCGGCGCCGCCGCGGTCGCCTCACACACCGCGTCGATGGCGGGTGATTACGAGGTGCTGCACCGGATTCTCACCGATGCCGGCGTCCTGATGCCCGACACGCTCAACGAGGTGGAGGACGCGATAAAGATCTACGCCCTGCTCGCCGGCAAGCAAGTGACGGGGAACCGTGTCGCGATCTTCGGGAACGCCGGCTTCGAGTGCTCGGTAGCGGCCGACCGTCTCTACTCGATGGAACTCGCCCGATTTTCGCAGGCGACGATCGATGCCCTGCACGAGGTGCTCCCCACCGACATCATCGATATCAACAACCCGGTCGATGCCACACCGCTCACGAACGCCGTCAACTACGGCAAGTGCATCGAGGCCTTCGACCGGGACGACGGCATCGACTGCATCGTGGCAGCGGTCGTCGCGCCAACACCATTCATGGAAACCCTTCCTGCCGGTCCGGGGCACCGGGAGGACCTCCGGCACGACGACTCGTATCCCAGCGTTACGATCCGGCTGTTCAAGAAGACGAAAAAACCGATGGTCGTCTCAGTCGACTCGGGCGAGCTCTACGACCCGGCCGTCGACATGATGGAGGACGCGGGGGTGCCGTGCTTTCGCAAGATCGACCGCACTATGAAAGCGCTCGACAACTTCCTCCGCAACAGCAGGCCGCTGGAAGAATAGAGCGCTGCGAACGTTCCACTGGGGTAATAGAGCGTTGCGATTGTTCCGATGCTTCGCCCGCGGCAGCGGTGTCGCATCACTTCGGCTACAAACATCACCGACTCCGTTCGAGCATGACCTCCACGGCGTCACCGCCTCCACTCGATCATTGAGTCCAAAGCATTAGCGGGAATCCAAAGTATTACAGGAAATCCAAAGCATTACCAGGAGTCCAAAGCATTACCAGGAGTCCAAAGCATTACCGGCTCCTATGCTCTTTGAAGATTTTCGCCGCCATCGGCCAATAACGAAAAAAAGTCCCAATTTTCGACTTTTTTCTTGACGGGCATTTTCGTGCTTTTTGCGGCGGAGACGCGGCCTGCTTTTTACGTCTTCGACGAGCGATTTGCGTGCACCCCTGCCCGGAGATCTCTCATGTAGCCATCCTTTTTCATTCGATACCATTCGATCGCGCCGCCACGGCGCTCTCACGAGGCGAAAAAATCATGTGTTATAATATTAGTGCGCGATGGGTGGAAAACGGGAGGTTCATCATGAGTATGTCGGCTCAAGTAAATTCATATAAAGAAGTTACGCGGGGCGCTTCGGGGGAGGATCTCACGCGTAATGCTCCGCAAAAAGAACATGCTCGCGTTGATTCACGCGAGAAGCCAGCGCGGAACGGATCGCCGGGAAAAACCGATCGCTGCGATTCCCTCGATATACGCACCCGATGCGATGAACTGCGCCGGCTCTCCGAAGACGAACTCCTCTCCGGCATGGAGACGGCACACG
>CBFCXB010000073.1:0-9188 GCA_965601905.1 uncultured bacterium
CCCCTCCCCCACACACACACACATCATCATTTTTCCGTCGGGTTAGCGGGGGGGCATGCGTCGCCCAGAGACCGAAACGGCGGGCGCGCCCGTCCCGGCCGACCCGGCCGCGCCGGCGGCCGTGCCGCTATGTCTCGATGCCGTACTTGCGGATCTTCTCGCGCAGTGTCTTTCGATTGATCCCGAGATACTCAGCGGTCTTGGCCCTATGCCCGTCGAATTGTTTGAGCACCCGGATGATTTCCTTCTTTTCCGACTGCGCAAGCGATCCTTCCTCGAGTTCCTTCGGTGCACCCGTCCGGTCCTCGCCGATAACCGGTAGATCTTCAAGGCCTATCGAATCGCTCTTAGAGGTGACCACCGCATATTCTATCGTGTTCTTCAGTTGCCTCACGTTTCCGGGCCAATCGTACTTCTGCAGCAAGCGCATGGCGTCTTCGGATATCTTCCGTCTGGTTTTTTCGTTTGCACAGGCCTTGGCCAGGAAATGCCCGGCGAGGAGAGGAATATCTTCCCTCCTCTCACTCAAGGGCGGCAGATGTATCGGCACTACATTCAGCCTGTAGAACAGGTCCTCCCTGAAGCGGCCGCGGCGGATTTCCTCGGCGAGGTCCCTGTTGGTGGCCGAGATGATCCGCACATCGACCTTTATCCTCTCCAGGCTGCCGATCTTCGAAATCTCTTTTTCCTGGATAACGCGCAATAGCCTGGATTGCATGGCGATTGTTATATTCGTGATCTCATCCAGAAATATCGTCCCACCGTTGGCGAGCTCGAATTTCCCCCGCGTGGTATCTACCGCCCCCGTGAAAGAGCCTTTTGCGTGTCCGAACATCTCGCTTTCAAACAGGGTTTCGACCAATGTTCCGCAATCCACCACGACGAATGGCTTGTCCCGGCGTAAACTGAGGTGATGTATGTTTCTCGCCACGAGCTCCTTACCGACCCCCGTTCCCCCGTAGACCAGAACGGTGGAGTCCGTGGGCGCGACCTGCTTGATGAGCTCCTTGACCTTCATGATGGCGGTTGAATGTCCGACGATCTCGTCTCCGGCGACGGGCGCAGCCCCTTCGACATTCGTCAACGAATACTCGAGCTCACGCCTGCGGCTATCGACCGCCCTCTCGACAACCTTGAGAAGCGCCTCCGGGGTGAACGGCTTGGTAATGAAATCGTAAGCCCCCTTCCGCATCGCCTCGACGGCCACATCTATCGTCCCGTATCCGGTGACTATGATAACGATGGAGGCCGGATCGACCTCCTTGGTCCTCCTCAGGACCTCCATCCCGGGTATTCCGGGCATTTTCAAATCCAGGATGATCACGTCGAAGGACACCTTTTCGACCGCTTCCAGCGCACGCTGTCCGGTACCCACGGATTGCGCCCGGTATCCTTCCTCGGTCAAGGTCTGAACGCATCCAATCCTCATCGATTCATCATCGTCGACGACCAGTATGTTCGCAGAATACGGCATCAGGCATGTTCCCCCGTCGGCCGCGCCCCACCGCTCGAGGCCAGCGGCAGCGATACGACGAATGTGCTTCCCTCGCCGGGACGGCTGCTGACGGTAATGGTCCCACCGTGTCTCTCGACGATTCCGTGGCTGATCGACAGGCCCAGGCCCGTTCCTTTCCCGACCTCCTTGGTCGTGAAAAACGGCTCGAAGAGCTGCTTGAGGGCCTCCTCGGATATCCCGTGGCCGGTATCGGCAAAGCCGGTCTCTATCCGGTCGCCCGCCTCGTTCAGGTTTGTGTTGATTGTCAAAACGCCGTCTCCCTCCATGGCTTCGGCCGCATTCACCACGATATTGACGAACACCTGCTGCACCTGGGAACCATCGGCGAGAACCGGCGGCAGGCCGGGCCGGAGCTGCTTGATTATCTCGATGTTGTGGAACAACGCCTGGTTTCCCAAAAGCGAGATCGTCTTTTCCACGATATCGTTTATATCGAGCTGTTCGGTTTTCGGCTCTCGCTGGCCGGCGAACTCCAGCAGGCCCCGAATGATCTGCTGGCAACGCTCTGCCTCCCTGGCGATCCGTTCCAGATTATCCCTCTCGGTGCCTTCGGCGGGAGCCTTCCGCAACAATAGGCGGCTGAAGAGCAGAATCCCTCCGAGCGGATTGTTTATCTCGTGTGCGACACCGGAGGCAAGCTGGCCTATCATGGCCAGTTTCTTCGACTTCATGATCTCGTTCTGCGCCCGCCGACGAAGATGCTCGTCCCTCTCCTCTATCGAGGAGGCCATCATGTTGAAGGTGCTGCCCAGCGTTCCGATCTCCCGAATGGACTCATCGAGCTGCACCCGTTGTGTGAAATCGCCGCCGGCCATGCTTCGCGCGGCCACTGCCAGTGCATTGATCGGTGTTGAAAGAGCCCTGGAAAAGAGATAGCATATAACGACGGAGAGGACGATGCCGCCGACTGAAATTCCCACGAAGATCCACAGGAAATTCCTCTTCATGTCGGTAAACTTCTGTTCGAGTATCCCGACGTAGAGTATACCCACGACCTTCTCGGACACGTCCCGTATTGGCTCGTAGGCCGTTATATACCAGTCATTCACGACAAAGGCCCGTTCCACCCACCGCTTCCCTTCAACGAGGACGCGTTCATTCACCTCCGCCGAAACACGTGTGCCTATCGCTCGTTTACCATTCTCCGTCCGGACATTTGTGGTTATGCGTACTTCCCCCTGAAATATGGTTGCGGTACCGATGTCCCTCCCCTGATACATCTCTCTCTGGTACACCGTTTCCTTTATCCTATCAACGAGGCTGTTGTCCCGATTCAGCAGCCGGCCGGCGTAGAGCACACCGAGCAGTTCTCCGTGATCGTCGAGGATGGGCCCGGCGGCCATGATCATCATCCCCGACGTCTCCTCGGTTTTACCACTCGGTTTCCCCTTCTGCGTGGGAATCAACATCATGTGAGCCCGTTCGGCCAGGTCGGGGGATTCCTTCAAGAGCTGCTCCCTCGTAACGATCTCCGTTGAAGCGACCACGCGTCGCTCGGATAATGCTTTCATCACTATCGGGTTATTTGCTTGGCTGTCGTCCTTGACCGATGGGTTCCGCGTCCTTAAGATGACCGTGCCGTTCGCGTCGGTCAATGTCAGAATGTCCAGCGATTCGCGCCGCCTGATCTTTTCCAGCAGGTCCACCAGAGCCGCCACCTTTCCCGTGGTGTAGCCGTCCCTTAAAAAGAACCTGATATTCGTGAACCGGACGGCATCCCGCACATGATCGATCGCTTCCATATACTCCACACGTGCGGTATTGAGATCCAACCTGACCTTGTCCTGGGCTTGCCTGATGATCCCCTCGCTGATCATCCTCACGCCGACCAGCGTGGAGATGGTCCCGCAGGTGACGATCACGATGATAAAACTTCCCAACAGCCTCGTGCGCAACGGCAGCTTCATATCCGGCCCGTCCTTTCCCCTCCGGCGACGATTAGATGCAGCCTAGCAGATATTTCAAGCGGGTGTCAAACGTGTGATATTTCACGCATCCGAATCAATTCATGAAACTGCCTCCCCTGTCGTATACACCGGCGTGATGGCCAACGCGAACAACCGAACGACGGCCTTCCGCACGCAGTGCATCCGGACGGGGCTCCGGGCAAACGCTCATGGAGAGGGTAGGAACTAATTCGATGGCGCGGCGCGAAGCGTCCGCGCCGGCGAATCAAATAATGGATCAATGTTAACGTTGAGTTTCCGGAAATTTGCGCTATAATTAAAATATGAAGGCCGATCTCGAACTGGTGAGTAATATCATGTCCGGCGACATCACAGCGTGGCACCGGTTCATCGAGATCTACACCGATAACATGCAGAGCATCATCGGCCGGTATGTGAACGACGAAGAAATCGCCAGCGACCTCTACGTCTCATTGCTCGAGAGACTCAAAGCGGAGAAACTCGCAAGGTTCAACGGCAGATCGACACTATCGACCTGGCTTTTCATCGTGACGGTGAATCACTGCCGCGACTACTTCAGAAGCTCGAAGGGCATCCGGCACGTGCTGACCGCCCTGGATGGGCTTCTCCCGATCGATCGGCGCTACTTCAAGCTGGCACTTATCCAGGGGCTCGCGATCCACGAGGTTCTCGCGGGGCTCCGGGCCGAGATGGGGAATCATATTTCTTACCTCGATTTGATCGAATGCAAGGAGCGTATTATCGAGACGGCGCGGGAGCGCAAACTCGGCAGGCTTATCGAGAAACTCCTCTCCCCTTCCATCAGACCGAACGTGCAGCTGAGTGACGCCACCTACGCCTTCAGCGACCAGTCACGGATGGAGCGCCGCGCCCAGCCGTATCCGGACATCATGATGGAGAGTGATCTGTTCCGCGAGGCGCTCCGAAACCTCCGCGAGGCGCTGCTGCAATTACCGCACAGGGACCAGATCATCCTCCAGCTCCGGTTCGAGCACAAGGCGAGTGCCAGGCGCATCTGCGAGGTGCTCGATCTCGGAAACGAGCGAATGGTATACCGGCGACTCGAAAAGCTGTTTGCACAGTTGAAGGCGATGCTGCTGGAGACCGGCATTCCCCTGGAAATCTACCAGGGAATCGTGCAGAACTTCATGGAACTGCATTCGTGGGAGGACGTGTGGAACACTCCCCCGGATGGTCCCCGGTCGTCGTTCCATTAATTAAGAAGTTGATAAACTTGCCATTTCCATACTGAAAACATGGAAAATGAGCCGTCTAAATAGTATGAGCGTAAGAGAAAGCTTAAAAAAGAGTTGCTCGATAATATAAATGATTGATTTCTGCGATAACGAAGAATGGCTTGCCGCATATCTCGACAGGCGGCTCACTGAAGAGGAACGCCGGGCGTACGAGAAACATATTGCCGAGTGTCCCCGATGTCTCGTAGCGCTCCTCAACGCAAAGCGGGAACTCGACGAGATGGCCGGGTCACTCCCCCGGGACCCATCCCGCGAGTGCGCCGCATGGCGGGAAACGCTCCCGGTTACGGATAGCTCGAGCACTGTTCCGACGGCGCGTCAACCATTTCCACGCCCCGCACTCGATGCGAGCGCACGGCACTCGGTTGCCACTTATCTCGCACTCGGCGTTGCGGTAGCAATGGTGATCGCCCTGGGCTCGATCCTCCTCTCTTCCGCCTGGGACCCCGAGCTGCGAACAGCCCGCGCGGAGATCAAGGCCATCCTCTCTCTCACGCAACTGGGAGAGTTGCGACTTGCCGGTGGACGGCACGAACCGGTCGAACCACTGGCGGCGATTCGCGGAGACGACATACACAATAACCGGCAATTCGATCGACTTGAATATACACTCAACGAACTCCTCCGTCGGTATCCCGGCAATCCGGAGATCCATCTCCTGCTCGGGCATCTGCACGTCGCCGCGAAACGTTTCGACAGGGCGGAAGTGGCATACCGTAGGGCCGCGCGACTGGCGCCGGATGATGGGCGCCCGCTCAACGACCTTGCCGTGGTCTCATACAGGCGTGGATCGATCGACTCGGCGATCGCCCACCTCATCGATGCCACACAGCGGGCCGATGTACCGGTCGAGGTCTACTACAACATCGGAATCCTTCATAATGCAGCCGGCGACACGATTGAAGCGAACCGGCACCTCAAGTCATACATCCGCAGGGATCCTTCGTCGCCGTGGGCAAAAAAGGCCCGGGACCTCATCAAAGAATAATCATTGCCTCTTACTACTGTTTTTTGCCACTTTCTGCTATACTACACAGCGAGTGGGTTCGAATGATGAAAGTAGTTCGCTATCATATCTCAACCTTCACGGTGATCGCCTACATTATCGCAAGTGTAGCGGGACACATCGCCATGGGACCGTCCGATGACGAAACGCGCACTCTGAAGTTTATAACCATATCCGGTACTCCCGTGCAGCTCCTGGATGACAAAGAGGCGGCCGCGCTCATCGGGAAAAGCGGATTCATAAGGAGCGAGAAGGTGCTGCGCCTTCAATTCAACCTATTCCTCGGGGCGTATGAACGAAACGATCATGAGATCTTTACCTACTGCGCGGCCGAAGCAGCGAGAATCGCGCATCTGTTCGAAACGGAATTCCAGTCACGTTACTACTCCCTCCTGATCGCGGATCTGCTCGATGATGAAGAAAAATTGAGCACATACGTGAAAGTATGGCGGCGCATCATCCAGTGCCACCTGCGGATATTTCAGAAGTACGAACGGGACGCGGAGGTAGAGGCAATTCTCGAGGAGGGTATTACAGAACTCGAGAATGCAGGGTGCGGTCAATGGACCGGTAAGGCACTCGAAACGCTCGCCGACTACTATTTCACCACGGGACGCGGAGACGAGGGGTTGCACTGCCTCGAGGAAGCCCTGGAAGCGTGCAGGAAAACCGATCACCTGCCGATTGTGAGTCATCTCTCGGGCCGGATCGGGGCCTACCACGTCCGGATGGGGAACCACGAAACTGCAAACACGGCCTACCGGCTGTGTATCTCGAGTGCGGAGCGTCTCGGGGACCCGTACTACCTCAGCCGCGCTCTCTCGTTTCTCGGCTGCCTGCGTGCCACTGAAGGATTCATCGTCGAGGCGGAATCCCTCCTCGTCCAGGCGTGCCGATACAGCGACCTTGCCTGTGATCCGAATAGCGCCATTTCCCGGCACCTCTTACTGGCGCAGGTCCTGAACGGCATCGGTGAATCCGACCACGCCGCCGGGATCGCGGAGAAATCGATTTTCCTCGCCGAGGAACTGCTGAACGGCACCTCCCCCGAAAGCAGCATATACGCTTCGGGCACAACGAAACATTGCCTCGCATCGGGGCTTGCGCTCACCTCGCGTATCCAGCGCACGAAGGGAAACCTCGACGGGGCGATCTCGAACATGGAAAAGGCGCTGGCGATTGCCGAGCGCGGTATCGATCGGCACTTCATCGCCGGGCTGGAAAAACAGCTCGGCGATACCTACGCGGCGGCGGGTAAAGAGGAGAAAGCACACGCCTGCTACAACCGAGCGTTGTCAATCTCCCGCATGTTGAGCGAGAACCGTCGAGTGGCGGAATACACAACGGCGATGGCCCGCCTCCACCTGGAGCATCGCCGGTACCGGCAGGCCGAGGAACTCCTCGAGACGGCCGTTCGGCTGGCGATCGAGGAGAATTACTGGATGCAGCAGATCGAGTCATGCCGTCTTCTCGGAAAAACGAAGATCATGCGGGGGAAGCGGGAAGAGGGGCGACAACTCCTCGTAGGCGCCATCGACCTATTCGAGGAGAAATCGAAACTGAAACCGCATCTGGAAAACAGGCATTTCCTCTCGGAACTGATCGATTCGATTTACGACGATCTCATCTGTCTCGAAAGTGAAACATCGCACCGAGCCGACTCCCTCATACTCTGGATCGAGCGATCGCGGCATGCGGAACCGTACTGCCGGTCGATCGCATCAACGGTTCTCGATGATTCCATCAGATCATGCATTGCGCACCGGGAGTGGATCCCGGAGGACGCCCTCATCATCCAGCCCACGATCACGCCGGACCGGTTGATACTAGTTGCGTTGAATAGGCACGGTGCGACCTACCGGTGCATCGACGTTGAGAGTGCAACACTCGAACGGGATGTGTACGCGTTCATCGAGCAATGCAGACCGACCGGCGTCGATCCACACTCCGGCCATGCCGCTCGGCGCGGGCATCGCGTCGCGGATATAACATCGCGTCTCTATGGAATCCTGATCGAACCACTCGCGCCACTCGTCGAATCTGCCGAAACGCTCTGCTTCATTCCCGACGGTATTCTCCGTTTTCTGCCGTTCGGCGCCCTGAAGGACCGAGGGATGGACCGGTTTCTTCTGGAAATCAAAACGACATTCGTCGCTCCCAGCCTATTCGATCTGCGCCGCGGAATGACCGACGGAGCGTCCGGACCACACTTTGCCGAGCCGCTCCTCATCGGCGAGGCGATCATACCCGATCTGGCACGTATGATTTACCCACACCTCGATACGCTCCCCCACGCCGAGAGGGAGCTGACCACGGTACGGCATTTCTTCACAGACTGCACCGTGCTGAAGGGTTCCCGGGCGACGAGGAAGGCGGTACTCGCGTGTATAGAGCGCGCCGACCTGATACACATCTCCTCCCACAGCATCAATTACCCGCTGCATAGTGGAAAGACCGCTCTTCTTCTCTCCCCTTCGGAAAAAATCACAAGCGAAAGAGAGCTATCAGGGGCTCTACTCGATGAAGAAGAAATATCGAACCTCGACCTCTCGCGGGCCCGTCTCATAATTCTTGCAGCGTGTGAATCGGTGTGGGGTAGCGTATGCCCCAATAACAGAGGTTCGGGAATGGCGGAGGCGTTCGTCCGCGCCGGGGCACACACCGTAATCGGCTCATTGTGGCCGATTGAGGATGCCGCGGCCGAGAGGATCTTGACTTCTTTTTACAAAAACATGTCGATCGGCGACACCTCACCGCTCGAGGCGATTCATTCCGTACAGAGAGAGATTATCGCCAACAGCCGGATTGCAGGTAACTGCTTTGATAATATGCAAGTATGGGCGCCCATCGCCTATTGCGGAAGCTTCGATAACCGCATCGGCCACGCCGACACACGTTTGAGCCTGAGCGACACCACCGAGGTGAAATAAAAATTTGAAACCGTTTTTATTCTAAAACTGATTGTAAATGAGTAAGATAACAAATATCAGGATATCAAAAATAGGTATAATTACCTATAAAATGAAACACGGCCTGTCAAATTATAAAAACAGATCGTCTAATAAATATAGAACATGGCCCTTTCATTATGTAAAGCGAAGCATGCAGAGGGTCAATAGGGAAACGGGAAGCGCAATATTGAGGCGGCACGTCCCGAGAAGAGATGGGGTTTATTTCTGCCTCTGAGAGGGATTGTGAGGGGAGGGTGTTGTGAGAGGGTTTCCCCCATCCACGGAAAGGAGAAACGCGAGCGTTTCTCCTTTTTTTACACTTCAGGGTAAGAGTGGCTCTCGATGCCGCATGCTATATTCCCTATAACTACATTATTTCGCAAGAGTTGCGGATTTGCGCGTCTATATGTAAACAATTATGCTGTCAGAAATCTTTTGGTATAACGAGTATTATTAATGGCTTCGGTAGCGACCGCGCACGTCCATCTCGTCCACCTCGTCCGCTGAACCCCGGTCTTCGTAAAATGTATC
>CBFCXB010000074.1:0-9129 GCA_965601905.1 uncultured bacterium
GCCTGTATTTGTTTATGGGAAATTCGTGTTGCGGGGGGAGTGGGGGGCAGGGAGGGCAGGGGGGAAGTGCAGGGAAAAGCGGGCCGGGATCCGGATGCGTCGCAGTCCTGGTTACCCTTTTTTTCCCGAAGGTCTAACCACCGATAGGACGGGCAACGATCACATCGATCGAACCGGAGCCGTAACCCGGACTGTGTCCGGGAGGGACGTGCGTCGTTTGATCCCAAGGTCCGGCGATCGCAGGGGTGATGCTCTCGTCCGGAATCGGCGACTGCGGATCATTCGGACCCGCAACCCGCAATACCAATCGCCATATCGGTGCTACATCATCGAATGATGCAGCGCATGGTGCAATATCCGCTCACGAGCAAGGAGCATCGTCTGTATAAAGATAATAAACGAGCGCTGTTATGGGTAATTATTTTTTAAAAATTACGGCTGCAACATCTGTTGAAGTGTACTATTATAGGGAGGGGGAATGAGAGCCCCGTTCGATTTGATTGCATACCGGTCGCGGCGATACACGGTTCATGTGCCCAGAGCGCAAGGAGGCTGATGTATGAGTAAAGCGATACGATCTCTGGTGTTCGGTGGAGTGCTCGTCCTTATGATCATGGGGTGCTTCCCGATGGGAAGCAAGATCATCGGAACAAGGGCGATCGACGTTGACTACATCCCGAAAAAACTATGCCTCTACCCGCTCCTCTCGACCCCCATCGGGCACTACGGCAAAAGGTACGACAAGATCATTCGAAGTGAGACAACCTCCGAGGTGGAGAGGCGGATGCCCGATAATGTCGTCATCGTTCCACCCGCGGATACCAACCTCTCGATCACGCGCGAGAGCCAGATCATGACCGGCCTCATCTCGACACAGCTCACCACTTTTGGCTTTGCGTTGAAGGAGCTGCCCGTCGAGGTGTTACCGAAGGACGACGATTCGTCCGAACGGATAGTTGACGAGAGCCGGTTCGTTATCAGCTTGAATCTGCTCGAACAACTGAGGGAGGATTACGATATTCGGGCAATCGTCATCGGGCACGCCTTCTTCATCACCGATGCCGGTCGGGGCATGCCCCCCGAGCAGCGGGTGATCTCGGCCCATCTCAAGGTCGTCGATATCATCACCCTCGATGTCCTCGGCCAGGTGAACCTCACATACGATTCATATGGCGTCGATATGAATCTCGTATCGGAGTTGATGGCGGAAGAGCTCGCCTCCATGGCGGGTCTCGCGGTCGGGGAGACCGAGTAGGGCCCGGCGCCCGCCATTCCACCAGCTACGACATTTTTTTTCACAGTAAGGTGAGTTACTGTACCCTGAAAACGGTAATCGACGCCTGAGTCGCGCCTACTCCGGTTCCCGCGGCCGCGTTCGGTCGAGTTTCAACCGGCTCCGGAGCTTTTTATCGCGCAGACGGCGCTCGATCGCGCCCCGCGGCCTCGCCGTGCGCTTTCGCGGCGGCGCCTCGTGCAGCGCCCCGCGGAGGAGTTCCACGAACCGCTCGCGGGCCGCCTCGCGGTTCGCCCGCTGGCTGCGGTGCCGCTGGGAGACGACACGCAGGATGCCGTCCTTCGTGATCCGCGTCCGCAGGCGTTGCATCACGAGTTCCTTCTGCCGTTCCGACAGGCTCTGCGTGGCGGCTACATCGAAGTGCAGGGTCGCCCGCGTGCTTACCTTGTTCACATACTGGCCGCCCGGGCCGCTGCTCGTCGAAAAGGTGAACGAGAGCTCATCCTCCGGTATCGTGATATCGTTCGTGATCCGTATCATGATTGACTGGTAAATTTTTTGATCCGCTCTCCAAGCTGCATGATCGCGGAGAGCGGTATCACGGTAATGTTATTATCCGCGGTGTATTCCTGATCCCCCGGATAAATAAGCCAGACGTGGCGCAAACGGAGATCTTTTATGGCGACCCTAATGGACTTCGTGATTCGAGGGGACTCGCCGTACTTGACCTCTACTCCGAATCGCTGCCCTTCGTGCAGGAAAAACAGATCTATCTCGGTTCCCTGATGAGTTGACCAGAAATATGCCTCAACGGGACGAAGGATTTGAAGCACTTGCTCCAGGACGAATCCTTCCCAGGACGCTCCTACCCGGTGGTGTCCGGTTAGAGTATGATGATTCGGGAGCACGAGGAGACTATGGAGTAGTCCCGTGTCTCGTATATATATCTTCGGTGCCTTGATCTGGCGTTTTCCGATGTTTTCGTGCCATGGCTGCAATTGGCGAACCATATACGTCCCGGTCAGTATGTCCAGGTAGCTCTTGACGGTTTTGTCGGTCATACCCATCGACCGGGCAAGATCGGATGCATTCCACGTTTGACCATGATAGTGTGCAAGCATGGTCCAGAAACGACGCATGGCGGGAGCTGCAATCGATATACCCAACTGAGGAATATCTCGCTCGAGAAACGTCCTGATAAATCCTTCGCGCCATGCGCTGCTGTCTTCGTCCGATTCAGCTAGAAAAGAACGAGGGAATCCTCCGCGCACCCATAACGTCAATGTATGTTCCGATCCAATTTCATCAATGGTGAAGCCAGTAAGATCGACGAACTCAATTCGGCCGGCGAGCGATTCGGACACGTTTCTTACAACATTGGCCGAAGCGCTTCCGAGAATCAGGAACCGGGAATCATTGCCGCTGCGATCTACGAGAACGCGAAGGACATCATACAGTGTGGGCATTCGCTGGATTTCATCGATTATCACGAGGCCGTGAACCGAGGAGAGCGCAATTTCAGGATTTTGGATTCTCGCTAGATCCTGTTGCGATTCGAGGTCGAAGTATGTCGCTTCGAGATGTTTGGAAACCATCTTTGCCAGCGTGGTTTTTCCGCACTGCCTCGGTCCCAGTAAGGCCGTTACAGGTGACCGCTTTAAGGAGGCTTTTAGTAGCTCTAGGTATGCATGACGATGAATCATACGAAAAGAATAAACAGGAAAATTCGGAATGTCAATCCGAAAAAACTTGAATTCTTAATTGCGGCTCAGCGGCAGCTCGCAGCTGACCGCTGCAGCCGCAATTCGCTGGCGCGGCAAGAAGTGTCCGCACCAGCGAATATTTTTATATGACTCTATATCTGTGTAATTACTAGTGCCTGCGTGTAGATAAGGAAAGATCGCGCAAGATCTGATCCTACTCACCGCACTATGGCGATACGAAATCCATTAAAAATAATTTGACCTCGACCGGGAACTTTATATAATTTTATCCTGTTCACATAATAGAGTGCTAACTTAACTCGAAGAATAGATTGACATAGGATTGATGTGTATGGTATGTGATTGACAGTGTTTGTACATATTCTTTCATTATAATCAGTTACAATCACCAGCATATTCGAAAGG
This sequence comes from uncultured bacterium, assembly GCA_965601905.1. Lineage (GTDB taxonomy): Bacteria > Krumholzibacteriota > Krumholzibacteriia > Krumholzibacteriales > Krumholzibacteriaceae > DATKWS01. Next base: position 3,364 of record CBFCXB010000074.1, read on the forward strand.
AGCCGCCGATGATAGAATTATCTGATCTCACAAAATTTTACGGGGACCTCTGTGCCCTCGATCACATCAACCTGACGATCGAGAAGGGAAATATCCTCGGACTCCTCGGACCGAATGGGGCGGGCAAAACCACGGCGCTGCGTATCATCACGGGGTATCTGCGGCCCACATCGGGGACCGTTACGGCCAAGGGGCTCTCGATCGACCGGGAAGCACTGGCCATAAAACGCATGATAGGGTATCTCCCCGAATCCGCTCCGCTCTACCACGACATGCTCGTCTACGACTATCTGAACTACGTGGCCGATATCCGCAGCCTCGGAGACAACGGCAAGGGGGAGCGGATCCGCGAGCTGGTCGATATCTGCGGGCTGCGAGAGGTGATGCACCGCTCGATCAACGAGCTCTCCAAGGGATTCAAGCAGCGCGTCGGGCTGGCGCACGCGATGATGAGCGATCCCGAGATCCTAATACTCGACGAGCCGACCTCCGGGCTCGATCCCAACCAGATCGCCGAGATCAGGGAGATCGTGAAGCGTATCGGTAAGGAGAAGACGGTCATCCTCTCGACGCACATTCTCAGCGAGGTCGAGGCGACCTGCGATCGAGTCGTGATCATCAACAAGGGGAAGATCGTGGCGGACGGGAGCACGCTGGATCTCAAGAGGGAGTCGAAGGCCGAGTATTCGCTCAATATTTCACTCAGGGGGGGTGGGTTGGAGGCCGTGCAGGGCGTGCTATCCCCCGTTGAGGGAGTCTCGGAGGTGCAGCAGACCGGGGAGGACGACGGGACGCGCTCGTTCAGGCTCCTCTGCCGGACATCCGATGACATCCGCGAGCAGGTGTACGGAAAGATCAAGGAGCAGGACTGGGTGCTGCTCGAGTTCGGCCAGGAGATGAAGAGTCTCGAGAAGATCTTCAGGGAGCTGACCAAGGAGGAATAGGCCCGAGCGCCGTTAACGGCGGGTTGGAGATCGAATTACAAAAAGGAGCGATAGTATGGCAGTTACGAGTAACGTTTCACACATATTCAAGCGGGAATTCAGGGTGTACTTCATCACGCCGATCGCGTACATCGTGATCGCCATCTTCCTTGTTATCACCGGGTGGTTTTTCTTCTCCACCTTTTTCCTGTATGGCCAGGCGGAGCTGAGGAACTTCTTCGCGCTGCTGCCGATCATATTCTCGTTTGTCGTGCCCGCGGTGACGATGCGGCTCTTTTCGGAGGAGTACAATGTCGGCTCGTACGAGATCCTCGTGACGCTGCCGGTCACGTACCGCGACATCGTCGCCGGGAAATTCCTCGCCGCGGTGGCGTTTGTGGCGATCATGATGGTCCCGACGCTCTGCTACGCCATATCGGTGGCCTTCCTCGGTGAACTGGACTGGGGCCCCATCTTCGGCGGCTACCTCGGCGCCGTTCTGCTCGGGGCGTCTTTCAGCGCCGTCGGCATCTTCGCCTCGGCGCTCACGAGAAACCAGATCATCGCCTTCATCATCGGGATGATCATCTGCTTCGCCCTGACGATCATCGACAAGCTCCTCTTCTTCCTGCCCAAGACGATGCTCGGATTCTTCCAGTACATCGGCGCGGATTATCATTTCGAAAATATCTCGAAGGGGATCCTCGATACGCGTGACATTCTCTATTTTCTCAGTTTGATATTCATCGCGCTGTACGCGGCGCACCTGGCCATCCAGGAGAAGAGTTGAAGGGGGTAACAATGACAGACACGAAGGGCCTGGGAAAGTATTACAAGTTTATCGTCTATCTCGTGGTTGTCGTGCTCATCGATGTGGCCGGCCTGACGTTTTTCCTGCGGGCCGATCTGACCTCGGGGGGCGTGTACTCGCTCTCGGAGGCCAGCAGGACGGCGGTTGCAACGCTCTCCGAGCCGCTCACGATAAATGTTTTCTTCACGAAGAATCTCCCCGCGCCGCACAATAACACGGAGCGCTACCTCCACGATCTCCTCGAGGAGTACGCGGTGCACTCCAACAAGTACTTCAACTACCGGTTCTACGATGTGAGCGCCGAGGAGGGGGATATCGGCGAAAAGGCGAAGCGCAACCAGGAGATGGCGCGCAACTACGGTATCTATCCGGTCCAGATCCAGAACATCGAACAGGACGAGGTGAAGTTCCAGAACGCCTACATGGGAATGGTGATGATCCACGGGGACGTGATCGACAAGCTCCCGGCGATCACCTCGACGGAGGGGCTCGAGTACACGATCACCTCGAAGATCGAGAAGCTGAACAACAAGATCAGCGCGCTGGTACGCCTCGAGGAGCCGGTCGAGGTGAAGCTCTTCTTCTCGTCGTCGCTCAGGGACGTGGCGCCGCAGCTCCGTATGGACGGCCTGATGGAGGCGCCCTCCCGTATCGAGTCGATCGTTGAAGAGCTGAACGACAAGTACTACGGCAAGATCGCGTTCAGCCGCCTCGATCCCTCCACCGATCCGTCGCTCAACGAGCAGATATCACGCTACAACATCCTCACCCTCAGGTGGCAGTCGATGAAGGACAACGCCGGGAACGAAGTTGTCCCCGCGGGGACCGCCTCGGCGGGAATCGTGGTCGAGTGGGGGGGGAAGTCCGAAACGCTGCCGCTCATCAGGATGATCAACATGCCGCTCTTCGGCACACAGTACCAGCTCGCCGACTTGGGCGGCATGCCGGAGAAGCTCGGCGAGATGGTGGACGATGTGATCGATATCAATAAGAAGATAGGGTATCTCTCCGATCACGGCACTCCCTCTCTCGCGCGGATGCCGCAGCTCCCCAATATGCCGCAGCAGGAGAATGCCCTGGGGAACTTCAACAGGATGCTCTTGGAGACCTACTCGATCAGCAACGTGCAGCTGGCAGACGGTGAGATCCCCGAGGGGATCGATTGCCTCATCATCGTCGGGCCGCGCGAGCAGCTCAGCGATTACGCCCTGTTCCAGATCGATCAGTTCTTGATGAAGGGTAAATCGCTGGCGATCTTTCTCGATTCGTACGAGGAGATCATGCCGCCGCAGGATCAGATGTACAACCAGGGCAACCGCGGGCCGGTGTACCGGCCGATCAACAGCGGCCTCGAGAAGCTGCTCACCCATTACGGGGTCGAGGTGAAGAAGTCGTACATCCTCGACAAGAATTGCTTCGAGCAGCGTCTTCCCCAGATGTACGGCGGGGGGAAGCGCGCAATCTACTATGCGCCGATCATAAAGAACGAGAAAATCAATCGTGATCTGCCGTTCATGAGCAACATCAAGGCGCTCATCACGCTCAAGTCCTCGCCGGTCGAGCTGAAAAGCGACGCAATCGATTCCCGCGGCCTCGAGGGTGAGACGGTTTTCTCCTCGTCCGACGAATCGTGGGAGATGAGCGGGCGGATCGACCTCAATCCATGGTCGATGCAGCCGCCGACCGGTCCCGGCGAGATGAAGAGCTACCCGCTGGCCGTGCTGATCGAGGGGGAATTCCCCAGCTACTTCGCCGGCCGGGAGATCCCCGAGAAGCCGGCCGAGGAGAAGGAAGAGGGGACCGCCGAGGGCGGGGAAGAGGGTTCGGCCGAAGAGGAGACGCCCGCCTCGCGTGAGGAATCGGGGATGGACGAATTCACAGGCGAGGGCGCCATCATCGAACGCGGAAAGCCGGGCAGGCTGTTCGTGATCGGTACGGCCGAGATCCTGCGGGACAACGTGATCGACGAAAACGGCAAATCGACCTCGTCGACCTTCGTGATGAACCTGCTCGACCATCTCAACGGGCGTGTTGCGTACGCCGAGATGAGAAGCAAGATGCAGCAGTTCAATCCGCTCCGTGAGACAACCGCCGGCGTCAAGACGTTCGTCAAGTCGTTCAACATAGCGGGGCTTCCCGTGATCGTCGTACTGTTCGGCATCGTGGTATGGCTGCGCCGCTCGGCGAGGAAGCGTTCCATCGAGATGATGTTTAAGGAATAACGGGTATCGCGGTGCGTCCGGCCGGCGGTGCGCGTCCGGCCGCCGCCGAACCGATTGATGAAGTCTATTCTGGAGGAGCAGAGACAATGGCCGTCAAAAAGGAATACATCGTTCTGGCAGTCATTATAGTGGTATTGATCCTGGTTCTCGTCCTGCGAAACCAGGACAGGACGCACTACACGCTGCCCGAGCCGGGACCGGTGGAAAAGATGCAGGTCACGCGGATCGTCATCTCGCGCGCCGACAGCGCTCTCACGCTCGCGCGGCACGACGAAACCTGGAAGATAGAGCCATACGGGTACCCCGTCGACCGGAGCAATGTGGACAAGATGCTCGATGCCTTGACGGGTTTCACCCTCACGACGCTCGTCTCGGAGGCGGAGAACTACATTCCGTACGAGCTGAACGAGGAGAAGCGGATCGGTATCGAGGCGTTCGAGGGGGACAGGCAAATCGCGCGGTTCGATATCGGCAAGCCCGCGTCGACCTATCGCCACACATTTGTCCGGCTCGCGGACGATCCGAAGGTCTACCAGGCGCGGGAGAACCTGCGAACCGTCTTCGATAAGGAGATCAAGCAGATCCGTGACAAGGTCGTCCTCGCGGTCGAGAAGGATTACATCACCGATCTGACCTTCGTGAGCGGCGCCGACACGTTTACCCTGAAGCGGGTGGAGCCCGGCAGCAGCGCCGTGCCCCCCGTTGCGGGGGATTCGCTCATGCCCGAGCCCGTTTCCCCATGGCAGACGATCGACCGGAGAGGTGCGGACGAGAAGATCGTCGACGGTGTGGTCACCCGCCTCGCCGCCCTCAAGTGCGACAGCTACATATACGGCAAGACGAAGGATGATTTCACCGGACCGATCTTCACGCTCCGCGTGGGGGGCTCAGAGGCGGCGACCCTCTCGGTATTCGAGAAGGGGGAAGACAACAAGTATCCCGCCGTCTCCTCGGAGAATGATTATCCGTTCTACCTGCCCGAGTGGGTCGTTAAGCAGATCAAGAAAACGCCGGATGAGCTGATGGGAACGCCGAGCGGGTCGTAGACCTGCGATGGCGGACGGCATGTAACGCTGAAACACCTCGTCGCGTGGAAGCAAGTTGCACCCCGCTACTGCGGGTCGGGAATGGGGAAGATCTGCCGGAACCTGATGTCGACCGGCTCGTCGGGGAACTGCTCCAACTGCTCGGGTCCGATGATCGCGTAGAATCCCGAATACCCGCCGGAGAAGAATGTATCGACGTACGATGTCTCGGCGACCTCGTTGAAAAACACGGTGAACCGCTGCTGGGTATAGTCGTACATCACCATTATCTCGTTCAGGACGTCGTACCCCTGATCCAGGTACTCGCTGGCGGTCCAGTCGATGAGGGGCTGCTTGAGCTCGCCCGATTTTCGTGTGACGCTGTAGGTGCCGTTCGTCTTGACGAGCAACCGGTAGTAATCGCCGTCCTCCTGCATGCAGAATACGATCCCGTACCCGACGTCGTCGAATCCCGAGATTTTTTTAACCTGGCTCTTCACCACCATCATCGGCGCCGTCTTGGAGCCGGAGAGGAAATGGTAGAATCCGCGGTTGTAGTACCCGGGGATATTCGCATGGAACTGACGGAATCCCTCGCCGTCCTCGCGGAAATTGATGTTCTCGATATCGGCGGAGTACGGGTCGCTGCACGAGGCGATGCAGAGCCAGAGCGCCGCCAGTGCCAATGCCGCCATTCTCGCGAGATTCATGTTCTCATCGCCTCTCTACCATCGGATGCCCACCGATACGCTCCAGCCGGTGAAATCGTAACTGGAGCGCTGGAC
>CBFCXB010000075.1:0-9105 GCA_965601905.1 uncultured bacterium
CGGCGCCTCGGTCGACGTCCCGGCCAAACTCGTACCGTATTTCAAGGCTTCCAACGAACTGAAGTTGAAGGTAAACAAGTAGCCTCCGGCCCAACCGTTGACCGTTGAGATTTAAAAATCCGTTTGCAAAAAGCGAACGGATTTTTATATGTTGTTACAACACGTACCGTTGATCGCACACTATCGATTGGAAAAACAGCATGCCGAGTGGTAAGAAAAGAAAACGAAAGAAAATAGCAACGCACAAGCGCAAGAAACGATTGCGTAAGGATCGTCACAAGAAGAAGAAACGGTAAGAGACCGGAACAGATCGTACGGTGATTATCTCACCGGCACTGTATCGATGATGCTCGTTCCGGTTCTCGTTGGCGTGATCCGGGGGGTGTGCTTCACCGATCGAATTGGGGCCACGCCTCGTGGAAGGATGGGATGAGACGATGAGTGCGAAAGAAAGACGCAAGGCACACAGGGTAGATGCCGCCCTTCCCATCTTGATTTCAGGGGGGGAGGAGCGGGCGGAAGGGAAAACATTAAATCTCAGCTCCAATGGCGTCTATTTCGAATCCCCGCGGGAAATAGAACCACTCACCAAGGTGCGGATGGAACTCATGGTACCGGTTCTTGAGGGCGGTACGGAGAAGGAGATGGGTGTGAGCTTCGACGGCGTCGTCGTGCGAGCAGATCTCGACAATGCTGACCCCAACGTTCAGCGGTACCGCATCGCGGTATTCTTCACTCATGTATCTCAGGCATCCCAAAAGGTGCTCGACAGTTTCATCAAGCGCCGGCTCTCGGCCTGAAGAGCCTGCTGCAATGCGGACATCGCACACGTATTCGATGGTGCGGACGCTTCGCGCCTCGCCATCGAATTCCGGCTGCAGCGGCCAGCATATCGCTGCCGCTGAGCCGCAATTATCGGAGCTTTTCTGTTGCAGGAACTATCACCGTATGGTAATACTCGGGCCGTTGGTGACGGCACCGGATACCAACAGCTCAGGGGGAAGGAATGAACGTGCCGGGTAAGGGATCCGTGCTCGTAGTTGACGGCGAGGAATCGCTGCTCGGTATTATCAAGCAATTTCTCGTCGAGCGGGGATACCGCGTCGAGCTTGCTCCGAGCGGAGACCGGGCACTCGTACTTCTTGAATCGGATTCCTTCGATGTTGTGCTGGTCGATCTCAAGCTTCCCGATTGCAACGGCATCAAAGTGATACGGCGCTTCCGGCAGGCACATCCCACCACTCAGACCGTCGTCATGACGGCATATGCCTCGTTCGAGGGCACGCTCGAGGGCACGCTCGAGGCGCTGAGGCTCGGCGTGTTCGATGATATCCTGAAACCGTTCGATCTGGTGAAGATCGGCGAGCTCGTCGATGCCGCGTTCCAAGAATCGGTGCTGCAGGCCAAACGTGCCCACAGGATCGATCATCTCGAGAAAACCAAGAAGAAGCTGGAGAAGAGCACGGAGCGTCTGAAAGGGAAGATGCTCAAGGCGAGTAATCAACTCGCACTGGCCCAAAAATCGCTGAAAAAGCACGTAACGCGCCTCAAGATGCTTTACCAGATGGGTCGCGATATCAGTACAAATGAAAATTGGAGCGATGCGCTCGACCGGTTTCTGATGGCGCTGTGTCAATACCTCGAAGCCGAGGGGACCGGTTTACTCATGTTCAGCGGTGGCGGGCCGGCTCTCAATGTCCGCACCGCGTACCAGATCGAGAGCGAGCTCCTCGATGAAGCGGTTGAGACGCTGCTCGCGGCGCGCAACCGGGATATTCTACCGACCGAGTTATTCTGCCTCGAGAGCTGTTCCGGCGATCGGGCCCCGACTTGCCTCGAACTCACGGCACCGTGGGAACATACCGTGGTGCCGCTCCTGTACAAGGGACGCTGGCTCGGCTTTCTTATTATCAAGAAGAAATACCATTCACGGCGTGAATTCGCGGGGGAATACCATTTCATGAACACAATCCAGACCATCCTGACCGAGGAGGTTGCCAACGCCGTCAATATCAGCCACCTGAGAAACCTTAAGAACTTCAACGAAACGATCCTCGAGAATATCAACAGCGGCGTTCTCAAAACGGACCGTTCAGGCAAGGTGGCCTTCATCAACCGCCGCGCACGGGAAATCCTCGGTCCGGCGGCCGATGGGAACGTGACATTCGACAGCCTGTTCACGAACCCCTACGGCACGGATCGCCTGTTCGAGCGTCTCGTGAATAGTGAGGACCGGAACTGCTCACTCGAGGGCACACTCACGTTGCCCGAAGGTCGAAACATCCCGATTCGGCTCAATTCGACGGTTGTCGAAACCGATGAGTATCACGGCCAAACCATTGTCGCTATCTTCGAGGATCTCACACGGCAGCGTGCCATGGAGGAGGAGCTCCGGCGCGCCGACCGGCTCCGGTCCCTCGGGGAACTCTCGGCCGGTGTTGCGCACGAGATCCGAAATCCACTGACCGGCATCGCAACCACCGCCCAGGTACTGCGTGAAAAGCTGTCCGGCGAGCCGGAGAAGGTGAAATACCTGTCGGTTATTCTCGAGGAAATCAATCGTCTCGATGAAATCATCTCGAACCTCCTCTTGTTCGCCCGTCCCCGCCCGCTGCACCCGGAAGAGCTCTCCGTTCACCGTCTTATCGAGGAATCCATGTTGCTCCTTGCAGATACGGCCGCCGGGAGCGGCGTGACGATCCAGTTCGATAACGAACTCAACGACGACCGTTGTTTATTCGACCGTGACCAGATGAAGCAGGTCTTTCTCAACATCGCGTTGAATGGAATACAGGCCTGCAAGAAGGGAGGCACCCTCTCCGTGAATCTCCGCTGCGGGGATGATCCTTCACTGATCGTCCTCGAGTTCATCGATACCGGTGAGGGAATCCCCGAGGACATATCCGACAAGCTCTACGATCCGTTCTTCACGACCAGGCCTGATGGCACCGGGCTCGGTCTCTCGATATCGCGCAGCATCGTCGAGAGCCACAGCGGTTCGATATACCACCGGACGGAGACCGGGAAGGGATCAAGTTTCTTCATAGAGGTTCCACGGAGAACGATTGCTCCCTCGAAGAAGAGGGAAACGGCACAGGTAACGTAAAGGGATATCGATGCCGAAACGTGTCTTGATTGTTGACGACGAGAAAGCGATCAGATGGTCGCTCGGTGAAGCAATGAGGGGTGACGGCTACGAGGTCGATGAGGCCGAAAACGGCAAGACGGGGATCAAACTGTTCCGTAGCGACCCCGCGGATCTAGTGATTCTCGACCTCAAACTGCCCGACATGGACGGCCTCAAGGTGCTCAGGAAACTCAAGGAGATCGAGCAAGATGCGCCGGTTATCATGATGACTGCATACGGAGAGGTTGAAACAGCCGTTGAGGCGATCAAGGGCGGTGCGTACGACTTTCTCCTGAAACCATTCCAGCTCGATAAGATGAAGGTCACGATCAGCAACGCACTCGAGACCAGCATGCTGAGAAGTGAACTGAATGGTATCAAACAGAAGGAACGGGAGAGTTACGATTTCAAGAATTTCCTCGGTACGAGCGCGCTCATGAAGGAGGTGTTCCGCAAGGTCAAGAAGATCGGCGAGAGCAAGGCGAGCACCATTCTGATTCAGGGTGAGAGTGGGACGGGAAAGGAGCTTGTCGCGCGTTCGATTCACGCTAGCAGCAGCGGCTATAACAGGCCGTTTCTCGAGATCAACTGCGCGGCGCTACCGGAAACGCTGCTCGAGAGCGAGCTGTTCGGTCACGAGAAGGGCGCGTTCACCGATGCGAAGTACCGGAAAAAAGGGCTATTCGAACTGGCGGAGGGCGGTACGATCTTTCTCGACGAGATCGGGGAAATGGGCGTAACCCTCCAGAGCAGGTTGCTCAGGGTTATCGAGAATAAAACCTTTCGTCGCGTCGGCGGCGTGAAGGACCTGAAGGTCAACACACGTATCATTTCCGCAACGAATCGCAACCTGAAAAAGGCTATTGAGGACGGCTCTTTCAGGAGTGATCTTTATTACCGTCTGCAGGTGATACCGATCCATCTCCCACCGCTTCGGGAGCGGAAAGAGGATATCGAGTTGCTGGCGAACCATTACATCTCGGTATTCAACGCGGAATTCAAAAAGAATGTGAAGAAGATCGACCCCGCCGTTGCCAAGGAGCTTCAACGTTACTCGTGGCCGGGAAACGTGCGGGAGCTCAAAAACGTCATCGAACGGGCCATTCTCCTCGAGGCCGAGGATGCACTGCTGCCCGAGCACATTCCAACCGAGATCTCGCAGGGTGACGAGCTGCATCAAGATTCCAGGAAAGAGCCCTCTCTCGATACGCTGTGTCCGATGAGCATCAAAGAGATGGAGAAACTCCTGATCACGAGGACATTGGACGAGACGAGCGGCAACAAATCAAAGGCCGCGCGTATACTCGGCATCAGCAGGCAAACGCTCCGAGAGAAGACGAAAGTGTACCATATCGAGTAACGCGGGTCGCCACCGCGCCGGTACCGCGGGGTGACGGACGTTCATGATGGAATAAAGAAGGCTCGGCTCCATATCGCGCGTGTCTACCATGAAACTGGTGAAACCGGAAATCTGGTCCCTCGTACAGGACGACAAGATAGCGATACGCATCGCGGAAACGGTCGAGAGCGAAGATCTCACACTGCGCCGGTTTTCCAGTATCGCGGAGGCGCTCGGCGGTTCGGAACCTCCCGGCGGTTTCGTGCTCTGCATCGACGCGACGAGCAAGTTCCGTAATTATCTGACCATCATCAAACGATTCCAGAAGAATTTCTTTTCCTTCGATGCGGTGGTGCTCGGCGATCCGAAACCGGCCGAGATCGTCGAACGCGAACGCGAGATCGGTGTCGATCTGTACTGTGCGGTGCCGATCGACGGCGAGGAGTTTCTCGCGAAGCTTGCGCACCTCGTTGCGCTTCGGCGGCTGAAGAGCGCCGCCTCGATCATCGGCAGATCGCGCCCGCTCAATGAGATGCTCGAGACGGTGTTGCAGGTTGCCCCTACCGAGGTCCCCGTGTTGATACAGGGTGAGAGCGGTTCCGGAAAGGAACTGACCGCCCAGGCGATACACATGATAAGCCTTCGCAGCGATCGTCCCTTCGAGGCGGTCAATTGCGGCGCACTCGCCGAAGGCGTTCTGGAGAGTGAGCTGTTCGGGCATGAACGGGGTTCGTTCACCGGTGCGGTATCACGCCGCCTCGGTCTGTTCGAGCGTACCAACGGCGGCACTCTGTTTCTCGATGAAGTTGTTGAGATGTCCCTGAATATGCAGGTACGGCTGCTGCGCGTGATCGAGACGGGGGATTTCCTCCGGGTCGGCGGCGCCGAAAGGATCCACACCGACGTACGGCTCGTCGCGGCGACGAATCGCGAATTCGAAACAGTGGTAGCGAGGGGGGAATTCAGGCGGGACCTGTACTACCGGCTCAAGGTTGTCCAGGTGACCATACCGCCGCTCAGGGCACGGCGGGACGATATTCCGATACTCGTCAATTACTTCGTGCACCGTTCCGCCAAAAAGCATGGAAAGACGGTCCGTGGGATCGAAAGGAAGGGGATGGAGCTGTTCATGGATTACTCGTGGCCGGGAAACGTGCGCGAGCTGTCCAATGTAATCGACAACCTGACCGTTCTCAGCCCCGGTACCATGATCCGATCCGATGAGATCGAGAAGAGACTTCGGGAAACGAGGGCTGACCGGACGGTTCCTGACCTGCCGGTTCACGTGGAGAAGAGCAGGGAACAGATGGAACGGGAACTGATCCTGAACTCCTTGCTGTCGTTGAACAACGACATCAAGGAGATACTCAGCATACTCAAGGGCGGCAGGCAACCGGTTCCTCACCAGTGGGGGAGATGGGTCGAGGTGGAGGAGCAGAATACGGCACAGCCGCGCAAGCTCGACACGATCGAACGGGAGGCGATTCGTGAGGCCCTGATCGCCAATGGCGGCAACCGGCGCAGAACCGCAAGACAACTCGGCATCTCGGAGCGGACCCTGTACCGGAGGTTGAAGGAGTACGATCTCACGTGATGAGTGTGCAAAGCGATTCATCGGCTCAACGCCTATCCACCGCACGGCATGGTGTAAGTGCGGCTCTCATGGCAAATTCATTTGTCACTGTATCGAGGATATATTATAATGTAACAGTAAAGAGAAATACGGTTTCCCATGCGTGAACACATCTATGAGGTACACCAGCTTATACACCCCCTGGGAACATGGAGTAGAGAATGCGAACGGTAATTGTTATTTCGTGTATTTTCCTTATCGCGGCCCCCGCGGCCGTTCACGGTGATAAATACGCCGGAGAGTTCATGGCTCTCGGAGGCGGCGCGCGTGCCATGGCCATGGGAGGCGCCTTCGCCGCCATTGCCGATGACGCCACCGCGACCTTCTGGAATCCCGCCGGCCTTGCCAATTTCAATAGACTCAAGGCCCTTCCCTCTGAGTGGCAGATGATATTCATGCACTCCGAGCGTTTCGGTGATCTCGTGGATTACAACTATTTCTCGGCGGCCTTTCCTCTGGGCAGCGGTGAATCAGGATGGGGCATCACGTTCATACACCTCGGTGTCGATGACATCCCGATAATCCAGCTCAAGCCCGGTATGATCGGAAACTCCGACGGGGACGACCGGTTCGAACCGTGGAACGAGGAGTTTCTCAACTTCGATTATACCAATCTCCCGATGGAGAGCGCGAACGACTTCGCGCTTTTCGCTTCATACGCGCAGCGTATGGGCTTTGGGGCGGTTGGTGCGTCGGTGAAACTGATACGAAACGATCAGATCACCGGCATATCGAGTTTCGGGATCGGTCTCGACTTCGGATTCATGAAATGCGATCTATGGCGGGACCTGCTTCTCGGTGTAAAACTGCAGGACGCCACCGGCACGTACATCAGCTGGAGCACGGGAGAACGGGAGTACATCTACCCGACACTGAAGGTGGGGGTGGCGTATCCGTTTTTCATGAAGGAGCTGGACAGCCGGCTGATCGTAGCCGTTGACGGTGATTTTAGATACGAGAACAGACGCGGCGCCGCGCAATTCTGGGTCGGACGGACAAGCGCCGATATTCACGTCGGCGCCGAACTGGTCATCCGGGATATCGTCTCCCTCCGGGGTGGTCTCGACATGGACAGACCCACCGCGGGCGCCGGTTTCGTTCTGAGGGATTTCGGCCCATGGGGCGTTACACTCGGATTGGATTACGCACTTCTCGTGCACGACGTGCTGGATATGACACACCGCGTTTCACTTCTGCTTTCTCACTGAGGTGCGTATCGGGATTTCATAGGGCATGATCCTGAGGACCTGATATCAATTGAACATTCTGACAATGATACTTGCCGGCGGTACCGGCAGGGAACTCTCGGTTCTTACTCAGCATCGCGCGAAGACCGCGCTTCCCTTCGGCGGCCGTTACCGGATCATCGACTTCAGCCTCAGCAACTGCGTGCACTCCGGATTGCACGATATCTCCATTCTCGCCCAGTACAATCCGAAATCACTGATCGACCATATCAAAATGGGCAAACCGTGGGATCTCGACCGGAAGAGCGGCGGTGTCTTCATCCTCCAGCCGACACATCATGGAGAGATGGCGCAGTGGTATCTTGGAACGGGGGACGCACTGTACCAGAACATCGATGTCATCAGGAACTCGAAGGCTGAGCAGGTGCTCGTCCTCTCTGGCGATCAGGTGTACGAGATGGATTACGGGAAGATGGCGGCGTACCACCACTCGATGGGGAAACCCGTCACGATCGCCTACAAGGAGGTGAGTCCCAGCCAGCGGTCACGATTCGGCATGATCCGCTGTTCGCGGGAAGGGCTCGTTACAGTATTCCGCGAGAAGCCGTCGTCTTCGCCGTTCCGGCACGCGTCGCTGGGGATATACCTGTTCGACAGGGAGTTTCTTGTTGAATATCTTCGCCCCGAGAGGATCGACATCGTGTTCGATATCGTTATGCCGATGCTCGCACGGCGGCTGGTCGCCGGTTACCAGTTCGAAGGGTACTGGGAGGATATCGGTTCCGTAGCGAGCTATTACCGGGCCTCACGTCGCCTCCTGCGGAATCGATCGATCATCACAAATCGATCGTGGCCGATCTACACCCGCGGATCGGAACTGCCGCCGGCCTCATTCTCACGGGACACCGTCGTGAATGATTCGATCGTTGCGGACGGCTGTTTTATTCGGGGTACGGTACGTGGCAGCATTCTGTTTCCGGGGGTCCATATAGCCGAGGGTGCAACGGTCGAGAACAGCATCATCTTCGCCCTCGCATCGATCGGGGCAAACGCCGTGGTGAGCACGTCGATCATCGATAAAGACGTGCATATCGGCGCTGGCGCACGGATCGGCGTCCGCGAAAGCGCAGGCGATTCGACTATCTACCGCATTGCGGGCGTGCACAGAATGCGCGGGCGAGGCATAACCGTGACGGGGAAAGGTTCAAGAGTCGGTGCGGGCGTCGACATCCCACGGGGAACCGTTGTCGAGGCCCGAGGCACGGTCGACACGCGGAGGTTTCGATGAGCACACCGGTTGCGTTCATACTTGCCGGCGGTGTGGGAAGACGCCTCAGCCTGCTTACCCGTTTTCGGGCAAAACCGGCCGTTCCATTCGCCGGTAGGTACCGTATAATCGATTTCACATTGACGAACTGCGTCCGCTCCGGTATCGACGACGTATTCATTCTGACGCAGTACATCGCGCGATCACTGATCCGGCATATCGGTATCGGCAAACCGTGGGATCTCGACAGGCGAAAGGGCGGCGTGCACATTCTCCATCCGCGTCTCGGTTTCCAGGCGGCGGACTGGTACCAGGGAACGGCTGATGCGATATTTCAGAACGTTCCTGTTCTGGAGGAGCTGGAAAAGGATCATATTCTGATCCTTTCGGGCGATCACGTGTACCACATGGACTACCGCGAATTCATGCACTTCCACCTCGCATCGGGCAAGCCGGCATCCGTCGCGGTGGTTACGGTGCCCCGCTCGATGTGTGGACAATTCGGGATCGTGACCGCGGAGCGCGATGGGGCGGTTACGTGTTTCGAGGAAA
>CBFCXB010000076.1:0-8985 GCA_965601905.1 uncultured bacterium
CGCCGCTGGACCTCCGCCGGCGTGAAGCCCGCCGCCGAGATCGACGACGCCGCCAGCCTCGAGAAGCGTGATGCCGAATGGGTAGAGTGTGTTGACCGTGTTATCTTCCCACCGCTCGGCGATCAAGCGCTCATCGACGTGCCATATCAGGATCCCGGGACCGCCGTCGTATGCGGGGTTTTCGGATTCGGTGGGCATGAGGATATCATAACCGTTCGTAAGCTCCCATTTGGGGTCATCGGGATATCCTCCGTTGCAGTTCAGGCAGTTGCCCGTCCCGATGATCACCCCCGTCGCATCATCGACCACGAATCCCGTCAGGATGTCGTCCAGCTCGGCGGCTCGGTTCTCGACGAGAAAGTACTCGTCCTGGGCGGCATCGATTCTCACGACGTGCGCCGGACACTTCTCTACGGCGGAAAGGCCGATCAGTTCATCGAATGTTTCGACGGTATCGACCGTCGTCCACCCGAGAAACGTCCGCGACCAGGCGGAGAGCCCGCCAGGTATGACGCCCTCGACATAATAGATATTATTCTCCTCATCGGTCACGTAGGCGCCGAGAAGACCTCCACTGTCCATATTGTCCCAGGCACCGATCGACGGCTGGTTGGTGTAGACGTTGTACAGGTCCGGAAGGCCGATCTGGTGCCCGAGCTCGTGGGCGAGAACGGCGGCGATACCGCCGTTGAATCCGTCCTGTATCGCCGTCTCGGGAACCACCGACCCGTTTGTTATAACGGTCGCCCCGCCATCGACGGTAAAGAGGTCATCGCCGCCGAGACGCGCGTAGAACGAGGGGATGTCGTTCGGTGTGTCGAAGTCAATATCGCTCTGAAGGTTCGAACCGGCGTGCGCAATTACGAGAGCATTGTAATCACCGATGCGAACCGGGTATCCCTCCGAGGCGAGGGCCCAATCGGCTGCTTCGACGGCGTCGCGGAAAAAACACACGAGCCGCTCCGTCGTCCACATTCCCCCCTCGCCGGGTCCGTAATCGGCGGGATCGGAAAGCCGGTAGCTGTCGCCTTCCCCCTCGGGAAGAATATCCCAGGTTATATCGATTCTTTCACAGGATTGAAAGCGGTAGTAGTTCCGCAAGCCTTCCATATGTGCATCGAAATAGCTCTTGTTGTGCGGTGTCGGATCGATGATGGACGCGCCGTCCGGCGTCAGATCGAAATCGCCGCCGGTCGACAGTGTGGAGAGTGCGTCATCACGGTCCGTCTCGAACGAAACCCGAATGAGGAGCACTCGCCACAGGTCGAGATCGGCGCGGGGAACACCGACGAACCGTCTTCCCCCGGCCGAGATATCGAGCGCTTCCGTTTGCCGCGGCCAATCGAACGAGATGATGCGGTGCTTTCCGGCGAGGTGCCGGGGGACGGGACGGTACACGCCGCTGCTCATCAGATGCCCACCGCTTGTCCGCTGAAAAACCGCTACCGGCCGGGCGCTCACGCCGGCACGTCCCGCGGCGCACATCACGAGTGCAGACAGTACAGTAATCCCTATGTATCTATACAAACGGATCGCAACCAATCCTTCGGTGAACATTCCCCAGGGGACCTAGAACGAAACACCAACAGACCAGCGGTGCACCCTGCCGAGTTCCTCGGACTGCGGGATGCTCGCCCAATCTATGCGAACACGATCGTTGAATATGAATCCAAGCCCGTAAGTGGGGTCCTTGATAACGCCGTCCCTGTCGTGAATGTAACCGCCGCGGACCGCAATAAGGTTGGTATATACGAACTCCCCTCCGATGTGGTAGGTGTTCGACCGATCGAATTCCACGAGAGGTCTGTTAAAATCGGCCACCAAAGTCAGTTTGCTGATATCGCTGTATATAGGACTGAACGCAAAACCCACCCTCAGGTTCCGGGGCAGGTCCGCCGCCTGGTCGCTGTCGGCGTACGTGATCGATGGACCCAGATTGGACAGGCAGAACCCGAGATTCAAACGCGAAACCCAGTAGCCGAGCATGCTGAATTCGGGAACGCGCCAGAGGGCGCCGACATCAACAGCCACCGAATGGCCCTTTCCCGATTGTCCTTTCTGCGTCGCCCAATCGGGCGCGAGGCTGACGTACACGAACTTGAGGTTCATCCCAATGCCGATCGAATCCATGACCTTGATCGCCCCGCTCACGGTCGGTGCGACCTCCCACGCCGAGGCGGTACCGATCGGAGTGGGACTATCCCGGGTGACCTCGTAATCGCCGTATGTCAGGTAGAGCACCGCCAGCCCGATAGTTCCCATACCTTCGAGCTTGTACGTTCCACCGATGTACTCGTAGAAGACATCGGATGCGAGGTCGGGCACGAGCTGCGTGTGCATCAGATCCACCACCGTTCCGAGGAACGCGATCCCGCCGGGATTCCACCAGATGGCAGTCGCATCGTCGGATAGCGCCACGTAACTCTGCCCCATGGCGTTTGCACGCGCACTCGGGGGAATTATCAGGCTACTCGCTCCTGCCTCTCCTTGCGCCATCACCGAAGAGTTCCACGCAGCAACCAGTACGACGGCTGTCGCGACAACCCTTACCGTTTTGAGCATAGCCATTTCCTCCATTTCGCTCATCTACATTTAACATAATAATTTGGTAGCCCGCCGGTCAAGCAGTTTAGACCGGGGAATATCCGTGCCTTCGGGCGTCGCGAAGCGGCACCACACCATCCGCTACCGCAATACAACCACCTTTCCTTTAATCACTTCCGTGCGGTGATACGAATCGATAAACTCAACTTCCAATATGTAGAGGTACGTACCGTTTGCGACCCGGTCCCCGGCATGGTCCCTGCCGTCCCAGTAGATGCTGTTGAATCCCTCCTCGGCGGATATCCGCCTCTCCCAGATCATGATCCCGGATAGATTGTAGACACAGAGGTGCGCATCCGCTCTGCTACTCGTCTGAAAGACGAAATTGGTCGACTGCGAGAACGGGTTGGGCATATTAAACACATCGCTCACCGTGTAGAGATCTTCCTCGACCACGTCGAAGCGGAGTGTGTCGCTCGATGACTCCCCGAGATTGTCGAACGCCCGCAGGACGACGGTGTGCGGTCCCGGACTGAAACCGGCGTGGAGGGGATACACGACCGTTCCCGATGTCGATGAACCATGATCGTACTCGAAATACTCCGTCACGAATATCGGGTATCCGCACTTGTCGAATTCGATATATATCGAGCTCTGGGGATCGGTGCCGAGCATCGCTATACCGTCCTCGTCATACAGATCGGCGACCAACTGCGCACCTCGCTTCACCTTCGTTGCCTGGCCGGCGAAGTACATGTGGATCGAGGGGGGGGCCTCGTTATCCGGTACCGAGCTCGCCGGGATGATCAGAAGCGTATCGCTGGCGCCGACTCCATCGATACCCGGTGCGCTGACGTAACTCCGAATCCTCGCGAAGGGACCGCTGCGACATCGCATCGGAACGACGAAATCGCAGCTGAACCTGCCGGCCGCTACATCGACCGTGCCCTTGTATATCGCCTTCCCCGGCAGAGAATAGTTGAGGTTGTATATTTCGATTATGACCGTGTCTTTGCCATTTTTTTTTACGATTCTTTCGGTTTCGATGATCTCGGCGATCTGCTCCTCCGCCTCCTGGATGACGATACCGGCCGTGCCGTTGAAAGACGTCATAACACCCCCGCCCGCATTCACCGACCCTTCTACGCGGTAACGGGAGCCCGTGTACATCGTATCGATAGGGGCGACATCGTGCGTGACGGTATAGCGGGGGAACGCGAGCGTCATGGCGGGATCGCCGAGCAGCGCGTACATCAGATTGTTCCGCCAGTTGGCCCGGTTGATGTCTGCTATTTTTGAAAGCATGAACGCCATTCCGACCGGTTCCGTCCCGGTGCTGTCGCGCGAGGTGAAGAGCTGATCGAAAAAGGCGTAGTTCAAGGCCGAGTTCGCGGGGCCCAAGGTGTACGTTGTGCCCGAGATTGAAGCGATTGCGCCTCCCTCATCGCATGTTACCAACTCCTGGGCGAGACTCCGCTTCGTCGGGTGTTCCAGATCGCCGACGTGGCACGAGAAAGCGAGGAAGAGCGGCCGCAAATTCCCGTTGGTGAGCGAGAAGACGTCCGATATCACCATGACCAGCTCATCGGCCATCTGGAGATCCGATCCGTGTCCGGCGTAATTGGCGATGAGCGCACCGTCGCTCCATCTCTTGATAAGATCACTACGCGCTTTTGGTTTCGCCCCGCCCTCGAAGGGGTAGATATGGAGGTATACCTTCTCGAAATCGACACAATGCGGGAAGACGCCGATGCGTCGTGAGCTCATTGCCTCGGCATCGTTCTGGAAATAAAAATCTTTCTGTGTGGTTGTGCTGAACTCATCATCCGCGATGAGTATAACCCTGTTCTTCCAGGGGTTGAGCTCGGCGCTCGTCTCGTACGCGATAATGCGATCGACCCAGTTATTCGCCTCCTGCGTGGTGAGAACGGTCAACCGTCCGATGGCGAGGTCGGCATAGCGGTCCGCATCGGCGTCCATCTTCACGAGAAAATCATCGTCCTCGATCGCCTCGTTGTAGAAGTTGTAATTGATATTAATGTAGAATGGTATCAGGTCGGTGCCGGCCCGAACGATGTCCCTCGGGTCATGCGTCCCGTTTCCCAGAAGCAACACGTACCGCAGTTTCGGTTCACCGTCTTCGCTGAAATTATCGTACAGGAACTTTATATAGTTCCTCATGGCGAGCGGATCCTTCAGACCGCATGAGAAATTGTCGTACACGTGATCGATCTCGACCGCGGCTACATCCGGTTGATCGACGTGCGGCAGCCGGTTCGAGCGATGGGCGGCCAGGGAAAGGGCCGCGTTCCGAAAACGGGGATGATAAATGATCAACATGTGCGGGCACACCGGATTATCCCGCAAGGACGGCAGGCGGGCGATTGCCG
Source organism: uncultured bacterium (assembly GCA_965601905.1). Classification (GTDB taxonomy): domain Bacteria; phylum Krumholzibacteriota; class Krumholzibacteriia; order Krumholzibacteriales; family Krumholzibacteriaceae; genus DATKWS01. The sequence continues at coordinate 4,935 of CBFCXB010000076.1, forward strand.
TGCCCGCAAGTTCCAGGTCGGGATCCCGCAGCGAGGAAACCGAGACCGCCCTGTAGTGCCGCGGTGACCCGTCGAGATCGTCGTCGAATTCGGTGTTCATTCCCGACTGCCGCCAATCGGTGAGAATGGCGGGATTTTCATGATCGGTGACATCGAGCAGCACCTTGTCCCCCGAGGTGAATCCCGTCATGGTGTAGCGGGCCGTACCGGCGGACTCCGGGGCGAAGAAATCCAGCGTCCCGGACTGCGCGGCGAGAGTGCGCCGGTACAGAATATTGTACCAGAGCACGTACGCCGCGTTATCGATATCCTTCCGCACCGTGAAGGTATTCTCGCCCTCGACGAGATTGGTGAGCGGCGCATCGAGTATGTCTGGTACGAACCAAGCACCAAACACCGACCACGTAAGGGTGTCGATGATCGAACCGTTGACGAGGTACCGGGCGGAGTGGATGTAGTGCTGGGGCACGTACGGCCCGAACCCGAGCGTAATGATCCGCCCCTCTCCACGCCCGGCTCCCTGTGGCAGGTCGGTGCAGTAGAACTTGTTCGAGTAGGAGGTGCTCCCGTTGACATTCATACGCACCCAGTACCACCGGTCGCCCGTGTGGACCGGATCGTACTGAACGTCTTTCTCGATGTGCATCCGCTCCTCGTACGTGTGTACATCGATATCGGGGGCGCCGCCCGGTGCGACGCTCCGCGTCTCCATGCGCACCGGATCCCCGGAAAAACCGCCTCCCCATGTCAGCCAGTAGGTATTCTCCGTCTCGTAGAGATTCTCGTACCGCTCGGCCGGATCGGCCGCCGTGTCGATGAAGTTCATCCATCCATCGACGCCGACGCCGTAAAACAGAATCGAATCGCCTTCCCAGGAAGCGCTTCCCCGGTAGGTGATGGCTCGCTCGAGGAGGTGGTACGAATCTTCGAAGCTCCCGCCGTGTCTGATACTGTCCGGCTGTTGAAACGGCGCAGCGGAAAAGAGCCGCATCGTCGCCGGGTCGATGTTGTTGGGGTTGACACCGGCGATGAGCAGGTCGTTGTACGTGATGAGGTAGACACCTGCCTCGGGCACGCGGATCTTCAGCCAGCTATCGGATCTGCTGAACTCGAACGGTGTACGCTGTGTGAGTCGCCGCCGCGAGGTCTCGGGCCGCCACTGGGCGGCCTGCTCGGCATTGACGAGATGATGGATCAGCGACCGAGCCGGCCGGGATGGCGACTGCGTCTCCACTCCCCGCTGGAAGGAGAGTCTCACCACGATCCGTTTCGCGAAGGAGAGCCCCTCCCCCGAAGGATCGATCGCGACGGGACGAAAATCGACCATCGCGAGGTTGGTGCGGCGGTGGACACCCACTTCGCCGAGCCGGATGAACCCCGTCTCGGTTTCCCGTGCCATGGAACGCAGCCGCTCCCGCTGCTCTTCGAACGGAATCTGCTCCTCACTGAACAGCCGGGGGATGACCCCCTCAATCGGCACAACCTCGCGCGCCAGGACATCGAGACTCGCACCGGCCGGTGAGGGAACAGCGAAGAAAAAACGGCGGCCCGGCAAGACCGGCTCTCCCTCGAGCTCGATGGGAATGAAACCGGGAATCCGTACATCATGCACTCTCAGCCGGCCCGCGCTTTCGAGCTCAATTAGCACCGGCTCGGGGCAGGTGAACTCGACCGTCACACCCCGAGCGTCCCATGAAAGCACGCGGTAGAGTTCCGCATGCGCCGCAGCAGTGCAAAGGAGTACCACCGTCAGTGCAACCGTTACTATTTTCACGAGTACCCCCAAAGAAGGTAGACGACAATGAGCGCCGACGCACCGAACTGACCGAGCAGGTTCACAACTCCCGCTTTCCTTCCGTGAGGCACCATACCGACATGCCCCGGAAAAACCTTCTGCTCGTCGGATATTATGCCCATTTTCCACAGTAGATTCTCCTGATCGGGGAGGATGGCGAATATGGACCCGAGCCAAATCGCGGAGCCCCACGCCCCGCCGATGATGAGTACGGCAACGACGATGCAGCCGAACAGAATCTCCAGCCACATTCGCTCGAAGTCGTAGTGGGGAAGGATATCGAGCGCGATATGGCTTCCAAGTCCGAAGGCCGGTGCATAGACCGGTGTCGGCGCAAGGGCGCCGACAAACGCTCCCGCTGCGATATGTGTGAAAATGCACACGTTACAAAATCTCCGCAGTTCATTCAATCAAGCGTCTCTGCACGTTCGATCAGCATGATCGGGATATCGTCTTCGATGGGATAGCGGACCCGGCACTTCTCGCAGATCAGGCATGAACCATCCTCGCTCAATACAACCTTCTCCTTACATTTCGGACATGCTAGGATATCGAGTAGGTCTTTGTTTATCATGTTCTTCGTCCCCCTAAACAAAAATCCCCGATCGCGCAGGAAAGCCCACTACTTTCCCATCAGGGACCTGCAGCACTGAACCATACATTTCTCTAACTGGCATAACAATTATAAATAAAAACCGATTGCCCGGTCAAGGCAAAATGACGGACTCAGAGAACGCCCAACAGCGCTCGTGGGGCGTGCGGACGCCTTCACGATCCCTCTATGATTCCCATGGAGTAGAACTTATTCTCTCGCCGCTTCATGAGGACGTCTATAGACGATTCCTCGATCGTCTCAATCTCACTCACGAGGATCCCGCGCAATTGCATGGCGTTCCCCTTGTGATCTCGGTGCGACGCTCCATGGAGTTCCTCGATCACGACATCGATCACCCCCAGCTCCAGACAGTCGGCCGCGGTCAACCGCATCGATGCCGCCGCATCCGGGGCTTTCTCCCTGCTCTTCCAGAGAATCGCGGCACACCCCTCCGGCGAAATCACCGAATAGATTGCGTGTTCCATCATCAGTATCCGGTCTCCGATGGCGAGCGCCATCGCTCCCCCGCTGCCCCCCTCCCCTATGATGACGACAACGATGGGCGTCCTCAACCCGAACGCCTCTTTCAGGTTGAGGGCAATAGCTCGAGGCTGTCCCCGTTCCTCGGCGCCCACTCCCGGGTACGCCCCGGGCGTATCGATAAAGGAAACTATCGGCAGCCTGAACTTCTCCGCAAGCTTCATGATCCTCAGCGCCTTGCGGAAGCCCTCGGGATTCGCCATGCCGAAGTTGTGCTTGATCCTGCCCGGGGTCGTTCGGCCCTTCTCGTGCCCGACGATCACCAGCCGCAGATCACCGATGCGGGCCAATCCCCCCACGATCGCGGCATCGTCGCCGAAGGCCCTGTCCCCGGCGAGTTCCTGGAACTCGTCACATATTAAGTCTATGTAGTTCGCCATCGTCGGCCGCTTCGGGTGCCTCGCGAGCTGTACTTGCTCCCAGGGTAAAAGATCGCGGTAAACCTGTTCCTCGAGATCTTTGAGACGCCCTCGCAGCCGCACGATCTCTTCGGTATTCTCCGCGAGGCCGCTTCGCCGAAGCTGTGCGATCTTCTCTTCGAGTTCGAGTACGGGGCGCTCGAATTGCAAAGCAATCGTTCTCGGTGCCTCCACCATGACCGGTCCTCAAAAATAGCTAATATACAGTATCTCGATCGAGCGTGCTACACCCTTCTCGGGCTCGTAATTTCCCAGAAGATCCTTGAACTGAATCTTCAATCGTAGATTTTCCATATAATCGAATCTGATGGCGCTGTCAAGATACCCCCTGCCCCGCGTGCGGCTCGACGTAACACCGGCGTTTTCGTCGTCCAACGCGGCGTTGTAATCGAGAAGGAGACTGAATCCTTCTACGAGTTCGATCGACAATCCACCGAATACATTCACGCCCTGCTCGTCCTCGTCCTCGAGCGAGTAGTTTGCGCCGCCATGCACGGAAAAATCGCTGAGAAGCCGATAGTTCTTGCTGATCACAGCGTAGAAGCCCTTCGATTTCCGTTCGTACCGCTTGTCATCCTCGAGATATGCATCCTCCCCCTGCGTATCGATACCGACCGCCAGCGCCGGGCCTCGCAGGCTCTCCTCGATGATCCTGATGCGTGTCTCGAATCCAGGCTTATCGTTGAGCTCGATATCGCCTGT
>CBFCXB010000077.1:0-8956 GCA_965601905.1 uncultured bacterium
TCCTCCCCTTCCTTGTGGTACTGCCCGGTCGCGACGAAGATGTAATCGCGCTTCGTGCCCCTCGAATAGGGCGGAATCGAGCTCACGGTGAAAGCGAGATCTATGACCTCGCCCGGCACGAGGGTCACCGGCCCTTCGCTGATCGTTCCCGCCACGGAATGGCTCGCCGCGGAGAGCTTCATCTCTTTCGTTTCGCCCTCGAACGGCTCCGCCTTTGCGAAATCGAGCACGTCGATCTCATAGTAGCCGTCCCAGGCGTACCGGAGTATGAGCTCGTGATCGGGGCTCACCAGCGAGGGATCGATCAATGTCGCCTGTGTTGACGGTTCGAGACGGGCATCCTCGCTGGATATGATCCGCCACGAGCCATCCGCCATCTTCAGTGAGATGTTGAGCTTTGTGTCGTGCGGCTTGGCGGCGCCCAGTGGGGCCCGTGTCGTCCCGCTCGCTGAGCTCTCATCGTGTTCATCCTTCGGCTTTGTGGCGGAGAGCGCCGTGTATCCCTCGATATCTTCCGCGCTGAGCGCGCCGAAGTTCACATCGAACCAGCCGCCTGCCGAACCGATGTACGGGACGCCGTCCTTTGTGGAGATCAACTCGGCGATGTCGTTCCCCTTGTCGTCCTTTGCCCATATGATGCTGTGCGGCTGGCCGATCGTGATGATCTTCCCCTCGCGGGTGACATGGATCGGTTTTTTATTGGGGTGATCCACCACGAGAAGCCGGAAGTCACTGAAGGTGCTGACCTCCTCGCCGTCCTCCCTGATCTGGAAGCGGAGCATGTCGCCCTCGCCCCGTACCTGTTTGGATACGAGGTAGTAGTCGGTCACGTCGTTCTCGACCACCTTCCCGTCGCACGCGGCGAGGATCGTGTTCTCACGCTCGAATCCATCGCCGTTCCAGACATAGAGAGCGGGGCAAGCTGGCGGCGGCGGGGGAGGGGGAACCTGCTTGATGGTGATACTGCCGTCCAGCAGCGTAAGATCCGCCCTGTGCCAGTCGAACGGTTCGTCCATATTGTAGCTGATGTGGTTCAGCGGCGTCGCATAGAACCTGATGGGCAGCACCGTCCACGCCGGCAGGTAGAACAGCCGGCTGAAACGTATCTTGAACACGATCGTCGGAGTGCCCGGCGGGTAGTTCGTTGAATCGTCCGCCGTGACCACCACCTTGGTCGAATCCCCCGAGAGGCCTCCGATGGGTGGCGTGAAGGATCCATACTGGACGATCGAGGTGAAGGCGATCGTGTCCTTGGGGAACTCCACAAAGAGCTTGTAGTCGTTCGCCGGGCAGTTCGAGCCCATCTTTACCCACACGTCATACTGTGTGGCGGTAGTGTAGTAATTAACCTCCCCGATGTCGGCCGTGGCGGTGTGGTTGTCCACAAAGATCACGGCCGGCCAGGGCAAGGTATTCTTGATCCCGCCGCACTTATCGAGCCGCTCGCCGTATACCGGTGTCACGTATGTACTGTAATCGTCGTCGTCTGTTTGCGCTCCGAAATTGAGGTAGAAGACCCGTTGCGTGTAGCTAGGGAGGAACGCGTTGGTTTCCGGCAGCGTGACCACGATCGTATCATCGATCGTTGACGCGTATACCTCGTCTCCCGGCATGAGGTCCTCGCCGGGTGTCAGCGAGTCGAAGTGAAGGACATTCGGATCGTAGAGGAGCTTGACGATCAGAAGCTTTCCCGGCACCTGCTGGTACAGGTCGAAACCCACCGGGATGTGCTGCTCACCCGGATACACATGTACGGCAGCCCCCACCACGTATAGGAGCGTCTCGTACTGCGTCCAGATCCGGCCGTCATCCCGGAGCGGCGAGTAGAGTAATCCGTTGCAGACATAGACGTTGTAGTTGTCGTCGTCGATGAACCCGATCAATGTACTCGGGCCGTAGCCGAAGCACTGGATCTCGAGGTTGAGGTGCGCGATCGCGTCACCGCTCGGGATGCCGAATGGATCGCCGGGATTGGATATCTCGATGATAACCGTCGAATCGTTCACCATTGATGTGTTGAGTGTCGCCGAGCCGGGTATCCCTGGTCCCGGTGTCACCGAGATGAGCTCGAGATCACTGTTTTTCCAGTAGATGCGCGCTTCGATGTAGGTCACGAGACTGTCGGTGTGCAGGTAGAGGGGCAACGGCACCGTGTCGGTGGGGAATTGGCCGGTCAGCTGGCCGATCTCCAGGGTCGAGGTCAAGTCCTTGGGGACACCGAGCATGCTCCGGCCGCTGTCGTCCCGGTCGATTCCGGCTCCCGCGAGCACGAACGTGCCGCCGAGGAGCAGGGCAACCAGGACGAGAGAGCGTAATCGTCCCATCCTGACCTCCTTTCCGTTCCCCTTGCGGGGAACAATAGAGTAAGGAATGAGTGTTTGCGCCGACCGGCGACACGCCGGGGATACGCGCGCGGACTGGCCGGCGCCGGACGGCATAGGATCCGTTGATCAGTAACTAATTATGTTTGAGCGCGTTGATAGAGTCCCTGCCAGACGGTTGCTATACCGTCCCACGATGTGTCGTTCCGACCGTTACGAAGTCGTTCCGACTGGGGGATTCTAGGGGAAAACGATTAAATTGTCAATGAAAATGTTGGCGTTCACGCGGTGGTTGCATGGTGCGCGAAGCGCACGATCAGTGCGTTGATGACACTCTGATAGCTCAGGCATGACGGATGCGCTACCGCGCCATACCGACGACCCGCCGCGCCCAGTTGCGCAGGTCGTCGAGAAGGACGTAGATCGTGGGGAGCACGAGAAGGGTGATCATGGTGGAGAAGGCGAGCCCGCCGACGATGGCGCGTGCCATGGGGAAGTAGGTAGGACCGTTGCCCCCGATCTGCGTCCGCACGATGCACAGCGGGATCAAGCTTAGGACTGTGGTTCCGGCGGTCATGAGTATCGGCCGCAGGCGCTCGCGTCCCGCCTGCATGATTGCGTCAATCCGTTCGATGCCCCGCTGCCGCAACTGGTGGATATGATCGACGAGAACGATCCCGTTGTTCACGACCACACCGATCAGAATCAGGATGCCGATCATACTCATGATCGACATCGTCGTTCCGGTGAAGAGAAAGAACCAGTACACACCGACGACCGAGAAGATGATCTGTGTCCAGATGGCGGCGGGAAAGATGAGGGATTCGAAGAGCGCCGCCATCACGAAATAGATCAACGCCAGTGCGAGGAGCAGGTTGAGCAGCATCGTGTTGAATGCCTCCTCCTCATGGTCGAAGCTCTCGCCGTAATTCCACGTATATCCCGAGGGGAGGTTGAAGTTCGCCATGACCTGGCCGATCTTGGTTCGCGCCTCGTTCATAGTGATATCATCGAGGTGCGCGGTGACGCCGATGGCCGTTGTCCGGTTCTCGCGGTGTATGCTTCGCGGGCCGCGGCGTATGCGGAAATCGGCAAGCGTGGCGAGCTTGACCGGACGATTCTCGGGGTCCATAAGAGGCACGTTCTTGAGGTGCTCGAGCGTCTGGCGGTCGGTGTCCTGGAATTCCAGCCGCATTTCGACCTCGGTGTCCTCGCGCCTGAAGCGGCGGAGGCTGATGCCGCGCATGGCCGCCGAGACGACGCTCGCGACCTCCTGGGACGAGAACCCGTACTGCCGCGCCCGCTCGCGGTCCACGACCACCTGCACCTCCTCCTCCCCCGTTTCGGCCTCGGAACGTGCATCGGTGAGCCCCTTGATCTGGGAGAGGGTCCACGCCAGATCCTGCGAGAGCTCGACGAGCCGCTCGCTCGATTTGCCGATGAGCTGAATTCGGATCGTGTTCCCACGGCCGCCGTCGTCATGCCAGTCGAACGTGGGGTTGGCGATGGCGAGCTTCGGCAGTCCCTCGCGGATCTCCTCCCTTATCTCATCGACCGATCTGTGCGCCTCTTTCCCCTCCGTGAGGAGGATCGTCGACATGGCATAGTTGGTCTGGTAGTAGGAGTAGATATTTTCGATCTCGAACTCGTCCTCGTGGTCGAACAGGTACTCCTCGAATACGTCCACCGCCGTCTCGACCTTCTCGACGGTGTAGCTGCCGTTGATATGGTAATGCAGCCGCAGCCGGCGTTCCTCCTGGTTATCGAACATGTCCAGCTTGACCATTTTGATGGGAACGGCGATGCTGATAAGAATCAATACGATCAGTCCGACGGTGGCCCTGCGGTGGCGCATCGTCCAGGCGAGCACTCGGGTGTAACTGCGCGTCAGCTTGTCTATCACCGTCTCCTTCATGCGTTTCTTCGGCGGTTTGACCCGTGTGGCCAGCAGCGGCACGATCGTCTGTGCGAGAACGAGCGAGACACCGAGCGCGATACAGATCGTGATGGCAATGTGCTTCAGGTAGATGGCCACATCGTTATCCGGGTTCACGATGTTCGGTAGAAACACGATCGCCGTCGTGCACGTCCCCGCCGTGATGGCGAGTGACACCTCACGCACGCCCTTTGTGATCGAGGATTTCGATGACGGATCGAGCAGCTGGTGGCGGTGGATGCTCTCGGTGACCACCACCGCGTTGTCCACCAGCATCCCGATCGCGAGCATCAGTCCCATCATGGAGAGGATGTTGAGCGTGACGCCGGTGAAGTACATGAAGGTCAGCGTGATCAGGAGCGACAGCGGCACGGCCAGCGATACGATCAGCGTCGTGGTGAGTCGCCGGAGAAAGAAGAAGAGGAGTGCGATCGCGAGACAGCCGCCGATGAGGCCGGACTTCAGAACCTCGTTCAGCGAGCTCACCACTCCCTCGGCGAGGTTGTCCATGTAGTAGATACTGATACCCTCCATTTCGGGGAGCCCCCTGATCCGGTCCACTTCCACGATGATCCGGTCGGCAACATCGACGAGGTTGGCGCCGGCTTCCTTGAAAACGTCCAACCCGATCGCGTACTTGCGGTCGAGGTGCCGGCCGTAGCGCAACTTCTCGTGATCGTAGGTGATCGTCGCGATGTCCCTGAGGTGTATATTGTTCCCGACCACGACATCCCCGATTTCCTCGATGCTCTGGAATTCGCCGACAGGGCGCACCACGAAGCGGTTGTTGCCATCGGTGATCTTTCCGGCGGTCACGAGGAAGTTGCTTCTGCTGAGCGTCTCGACGAGACGGCCGATATCGATGTTGTGTGCGATGATGCGGTCGGCCGCGAGTTGGATACGCACCTGCTTGGCTTCGACGCCGTAGAGATCGACCTTGGAGACGCCGTCGATACGCTCTATCCGTCGTTTCACGCTCCGGTTCAGCATGTCGTAGGCGTTGGAGAGGTCGCGGTTGCTCGAGATGCGAAGAACGAGCATCTCCATGTCGGACGTCGACCACTTGCGGATAAAGAACCGTTCGAGATCCCGGGGAAAGAGGTGCCGGATGCCCTCGAGCTTCTCCTTCGCCTCGAGTGCCTTCACGTTTGCGTCGATGCCCCAGTCGAACCGGAGGAAGATGAACGCGCCGTTCTCGCCCGAGTTCGATTCCATCCGCTTGATGCCGCTGATCGTAGCGAGCACTTCCTCGGCGGGCTTCGTGATCTGCCGTTCGATCTCCTCGGGCGTCGATCCGGGGTAGGGGATATCCACGCCGACGAAGGGGGCATCGAGATCGGGAAAGAACTCCATCGGCAGGAGCTTCGCCGAGATGGCGCCGATAACGACGAAACAGAGAAATATCATCAGCGTCGTTACGGGGCGGCGGAGTGATGATTCGGTGAGGTTCATGTTTTCGATGCCTGCGTTTCTTCAGTCAATGCCGGCCCTGCGCTCTCGGGCACTGGGCCCTGCGCTCTCGGGCGCCGCGACGGTCGCGATTCAGTCCTTCCTGTCGACGATCGCGTAGACCACTGGAATCACGATCAGCGTGAGGAGCGTCGAGACGGTCAGTCCACCGATCACCGTGATCGCCATGGGAGCCCGTACCTCCGCCCCCTCGCCGATACCAAGGGCCAGCGGCAGCAGGCCGAGCGTGGTCGTGAGCATCGTCATGAGAATCGGCCTCAGGCGTGCGCGCCCGCCCTCGATGATCGCCTCGATCTTTTTCATGCCCTGCGCGCGGAACTGGTTGATCAGATCGATCAGTACGATGGCGTTGTTGACCACGATGCCGGCCAGCAGGATCAGTCCTATGAAGACGACGACACTGATCGTCGAACCGGTCACGAGGAGCCCCAGCACCGCGCCGATCAGCGCCAGCGGGATCGTGAACAGTATCACGAAGGGATGGAGGAACGATTCGAACTGCGATGCCATCACGAGGTAGACGAGGAAGATGGCGAGGAGCAGGGCGAAGACGAGCGAGCGGAACGACAGCGTCATTTCGCGGTTCTGCCCCGCGAGTTGCACGGCGATGCCCGACGGCATCGGTATCGTGCCGATGACCGCTTCGATCTCCTCCGCAGCGCTGCCGAGGTCTCCGTAATTGAGATTGGCCGTCACGAGCGCGACCCTCTCCTGATCGATCCGCCTGATCTCGCCCGGTCCCGTATCGACGACGATTTCGGCGACCGCATCGAGGGTGACGGGCCGTTCACTCTCGGGATTGATGATCAGCTTTCGTATCTTCTTCACCGAGTTGCGTTCCGCCTCGCGCGCCCGCACCAGTACATCTATCTTCCGATCGTGCCACGAGTAACGCGTGGCGACATCGCCGCGGATCTTGTTTACGACCCGGTCGGCGATCTGGTGCACGGCGAATCCGAGGGCCGCCGCGCGCTCGCGATCGAACCGTATCTGGATCTCGGGGTGCCCCGAGCGCATCGTTGATTTCACGTCGGCGAAGCGTGGGGAGGTCTCGAGCCTGCGTGCGATCTCGTTGCTGATCGCCCTGAGGTGCCGCAGCTCGAATCCCGCCACCTCGATCTCGACCGGTGTTCTCATACTGAAGAGTGTGGGGCGCGAGAATTTGTACTGGAGGGCGGGAACGTTGTCCATCGAGTGACGCAGCGCGTCCATCACAGCATCTTCCGCTTCGCGGGCGGAGCCGGGGCGAAGAACCACGTCGAGCTCTCCCCAGTTCTCGCCCCCCTGCTCGGGATTGGCATCCATCCTGTTGCCGGTGCCGGCGACGGCGAACGTGGTCGATACCATATCGATATCTTTCGAGGAATTCTGGATTGCGGCGATCGTCCGATCGGTCACATCGAGCGGTGTGCCCGGTGGGAGTCTGAACTCCACGCGGAACTCACCCTGGGAGAGCTGCGGAATGAGCTCGACGCCGAGTTTCGGTACGAGCATAACTGCGGCGGCGAATATCACCGCCGCGATAAAAACAACACTTCCCTTGTGGGCGAGGGCCCACGCCAGTGTGCCGTAATACCGGCTTTCGAGTCCCGTGTACGCGCGCTGGAACAGTCGCAGGAACGGTCGTATGCAGAACAGCAGCCCACGCGCGGCGAGCCGGAAGCCTCTGAGTATCATCCTGACGCCGAAGACGGGAACCGATATGAATACGAACCGGTGCGTTTTGCGCACGGCCCTGCCCGCCCGCGTCCTCGGCGGTTCATGCGCCGGGTCCTCCGGGGGAGTGGTTTTCCGGTTCTGGAGCGATGCCAGCATTGGAATCAGGGTGAGGGCTACGAAGAGCGATGCGAGCAATGCGAATGTCACCGTGAGGGCCTGGTCCCGGAACAGTTGTCCCGAGATCCCCTTGACGAATACGAGCGGCAGAAAGACGGCGATCGTGGTGAGAGTGGATGCCGTGACCGCCTTGCCGACCTCGCTGGTGCCGTCGCGCGCCGCATCCATAACGTTCTTTCCCTTGTTGCGATGGCGTGCGATATTTTCCAGCACCACGATCGAGTTATCGACCAGCATACCGATGCCGAGGGCGATGCCGCCCAGTGACATGATGTTCAACGTGAGGTCCGCCCCGTACATCAGGTTGAATGTGGCGATGACGGAAACGGGGATCGAAAGGGAAATGATAACGGTTGCCCAGAAATTCTGCAGGAAGAAATAGAGGATGAGTACGGCGAGTATGCCGCCGATGACGCCGGCCCGAATAACCTCGTTGACCGACTGCGTTATGAATGTCGACTGATCGTACACCTTGGTGAGTGCGTATTCGGGGGGAAGGAGTTCGCGGATGCGCGTGAGCTTGCGTTCGACCGCACGGGCGACGGAGACGGTGTTTGCATCTCCCTCCTTGTAAATGGCTATTTCGACCGCTTCCATGCCGTCGAGGCGGGTGATCGCCTCCCGCTCCTTGTATCCGTGCCGCACGGAAGCGATATGACGCAGGTACGTGGGCTTGTTGTCCTTGGTCGAGACGATGACGTCGCTGATCTCGTCGATCGACTGGAATTGGTTGAGTGTCCGTACGAGATACTGCTGCGAACCCTCCTCCAGGCGGCCGCCCGAGAGGTTGACGTTTTCCGACCCGATCTGCGCGGCGAGCCGCTCGATGGGAAGGTTGAGCTGGGCGAGGCGGTCCTGATCGACGAGGACCTGGATTTCGTCCTCGAGGCCGCCGCTCACCTTGACCGCGGCGACGCCGAGCGCGGACTCGAGCTCTTTCTTGATCTCCTCCTCGGCGAACCGCCGCAGGAACTTCAGTTCCTCCTCGTCGAAGCCTGCCCGTGCCGCGTTCGTATCGGTGTTCGTATCGGCTTCCGCCTTCGTGTTGTAGAACCCGAACCGTATGATCGGCTCGAGGGATGGGTCGAATCGCAGAATGGCCGGCCGCTGCACGTCGAGCGGCAGCTCGAGTGCGTCGAGTTTCTCGCGGACGTCGAGGCCGGCGTAATCCATGTCGGTGCCCCAGTCGAATTCCAGCAACACATCGGATTGCCCCGACCGCGATATGGAGCTCACCCGCTGGACGTTCTTCACCACGCCGAGCGCCTCCTCGATCGGTTTCGATATCAGGTTCTCGATCTCGGCCGGCGCAGCCCCCGAGTATTCGGTGCGCACGGTAAGTGACGGGTAGGTGAGTTCGGGGAGCAGGTTGATCTTCAGCCGCAGAAATGAG
>CBFCXB010000078.1:0-8919 GCA_965601905.1 uncultured bacterium
CGATCTCACCGCTCCTCCCGCCGGCTGCGGCCGCCGCGCCGCCAACATCGGCAGCTCCGTTATTATCAACCGCGCCGCCGTCATCGGACGCGCCCTCCGCGCGGCCCTTTTCGCTGGCCGACGCACCATCGACCAATGCCCCGCTGTGCGGCATCACGTGAGCGGCGAGGTACTGCCCGCCGAACTCCTCCGAGATCTCACGCACATCGAATCCGCCCGCGGAGAATAGATACGCCAGCGCCGGCGGCGCGAAGTAGGCGAAATGCTCGTAGATGATATCCCAGACGAATGTGTTCCTGATCGTGAAGAGTGCGTTCGGCACCTCGAAGAAGAGCGCCGTGTCATCACCCTCCCCGATCGCCGACCGGATGAGGCCCAGAAAGGCCCGCGGATCCGGTACGTGCTCGAGTACCTGGCGGCTACACACGAGATCGGCCCGGATGGGCGCGTATTTCTCGCCGAAATGATCCTTGATGAAACGTACCTCCAACCCCTCCGTATCGCGATCCGGCCGCTCCTCGTAGCTGGCATCGAATCCGGTGCCGCGGTTGTTGCCCAGGCGGCACAGCAAGAGAAGAAAATCACCCTTGCCGCACCCGATCTCGACGATGTCCCCGCCGTGCAGGTCGTACCGTGTGATGAGGCGTTCCGCCAGGGAACGGGCGTACTCCTGGAACCGCGGGGAGAAGTGGAGCGTATTCTCGTAGTGCTCACCGTAGGCGAGAAGGTCTGGATCGAACGCCATATTGAAGATAAAACCGCAGTCCCGGCAGAGAGCGAGGCGTATATCCCCCTTGGGACAACCGATCGCGCCGTCCCGGTCGGGCCAGAGGACGTTTGCGAAGACGGGGAGATCGACCGCTTCGTATATCCACTCGAGGCGGTTCGAGCCGCATACCGGGCAGTTTTGCCCCCTTGCGTTCACATCGTTTACGGCTGAGTTCGTTTCATGCATATCCGGCACCGGTGTCGGGCTTTATCGGTCCCCACGGACAACCGCTCACACCGTCACAATATCCGTCTCCAGTCCCATCCCCCGGAGCATTTCAGCAATCTCGTCCCGGTATATGGAATTCATTACGACCACGACATCGGGCCGGTACTCCCGGAGGGAATCGGGCGGCGTCACCTCGCTGCCCGCCCCCGGTATGAACATGTGGTGCCGGTGGGGATTGATATCGACGATGCGGCCGACCTTCCCGGCGATACCGAGCGTCGTGAGAAAGGCCACACACTTCGAACCCGATCCCCATATCGCGACGCTGCGCTCCTCGGCCTCGTACCGCTCGAAGGTGCGGCGCCACCGCGTCAATGTCGCGGCGCAGGCGGCGCTGAAGCTCTCGACCTCGCTTGAGAGCTCCTCGACGGTCTCTTCCAGCTCGTGAACCGCCTCGGAGCGCTCCGGTACGGGACGGGCGTAGATCAGGAGATATTGATCATCGTAGTCGAGTTCGATCCCCTCCACGGCAAAACCACACCGCCTGAAGAGCCGGGCGAGCGAGCCGGGCGTGAAGTAGGAGCAGTGCTCGTAGTATATATCCCAGAAGGCCCGCTCCCGGAGCACCCGCATGGTATCGGGAATCTCGAAAAAGACGGCCGCACCTTCCCGCTCGCCGATACCGCGCCGCACGGTGGTCACGAACTCGGCCGTTTGAGCGATGTGCTCGAGCGTATGGCGGCACATGACGAGATCGCCCGTATAATCGGCGTATTTCTCCGAGAAGTAGTCTTGAATGACCGTGATCCGTCCGGCGGCCGGACCCGTGATCCGTTCGGCGACGCATGCCGGATCGATCCCGACGCCTCGATTCTCTCCCATCTCGCAGATGAGGGCGAGAAAATCTCCCTTTCCGCAGCCGATCTCGACGATATCCCCGCCGCGCAGATCGTACCGGTCGATCAACCGCCGGGCGAGCCGGCGGGCGAAGGCGTTGAATGTCGGCGAGAAGCTCTGCTGGTCCTCGTAGCCGGGGGCGTATTCCCGGTGCTTGGGGTCGTACGAAACATTGGTAATGAATCCACAGCGCGGGCAGAAGGCGAGCGTTACGTCACCGCGCGGAAACGCGAGCGCCTCCTCGCGGCTCGCCATCATGAGACAGCTATGCACGGGAACCTGCCGGGCCTCGTAGAAACCGCGCAGCGGCCGGAAATCGCAGCTCGGACAGGAGCTCGCCACCGTTGTTCCCATTTTCATCGCGTCCATGCTTCCTTGGTTGCTCAGACGATCCTCGGTTCGGGTATCGGTATGATGAATTTGCCCCCCTGCGCGCGGTACTCGGCCTGCTGCTCCAGTATCTCATCGGCGAAATTCCATGCGAGCAGCAGAACGTAGTCGGGGCGGTCTTCGAGCAGCTTCGAAGTGGGGAATATCGGCAGGTGATTGACTCCCATGAACCACCCGTGCTTGACCTGATTCAGGTCGACCACGTAGTCGACGAATCGCTTGTCGATGCCGGTGTAGCTGAGAAGCGTGGTGGCTTTCGCCGCGGCGCCGTAAGCGGCGATCCTCTTTCCCTGCGCCCTGAGGTCCCAGAGTATCTCGCCGAGCCCGCGGCGGATACGCTCCACCGTTTCGACGAAATGCCGGTAGAAACCGATTCTTCCAATACCCTTCTCCTCCTCGTCACGCAGCATCGCCGAGACGGCTTCTTCCACCTGTTCCCGCTTCTCGACGAAGAGGCGCAGCGAACCGCCGTGTATGGCGGTGTGGCGTATGTCGTTCAGAAACATACCGTGCCGCCTGAAGAGGCGGTCGAGCGCCGTCACCGAAAAGTAGCAGAGGTGCTGGTGATAGATCGTATCGAACTCGTACTTCGTGATGAGATCGAGGAGGTAGGGCATCTCCAGCACGGCGACGCCGCCGTCCGCCAGGATGATCCCGACCCCTTCGACGAAACCGTTCAGATCGGGGACGTGGGCCAGGACGTTGTTGGCGAGAACGACATCCGCCGCCTTTCCTCCTTCGCGCAGCTCGCGCGCCAGATCCGTGTTGAAGAATGTGACGAGGGTTTCGATACCCGCTTCCCGGGCGACCCGCGCGGGACCCTCCGCCGGATCGACGCCGAGCACCGGGATCCCCTCACGCGCGAAATATCACAGCATGTAGCCGTCATTGCTCGCCGCCTCAAAGACCATGCTCTCCGGACCCAGCCCGCGTGAGGCGATGAGGTGCCGGGCACTCTCCTCGAAGTGCCGCGAGAGCGCCTTCGATACCGAGGAATAATACGGGTAGTCCCGGCAGAAGAGTATCTCGGGATCGACCGACATCGTGATCTGTACGAGCGTGCACGCCGGACACAGTACGAGGTCGAGTATCTCCGTGATCTCCGGCTCGCTCAGTTGCTCCCTCGTGAGCAGCCCGTCGGCCAGCGGCGTGCGCCCCAGCGAGAGAACCGGCTGGAGATCGGTATGTCCGCACGACCGGCATTTCAGTCGTTTGTCATTCATCTATTCACTCCACCTGAGCTTGTGATCCAACCTCCCCGATTCGAGCAGCTCCCTTATGTGCGTAACGCGCTTGTAGCGGGGCCCCTCGAACTCTTCCAGATCCACACCGTACTCACGGTACGCCTCGTAGAGCTGCCGCGCGCCGCGCCGCGCATCCCACTGTGGCTTGAATGCTGGCAGCGTGGCGGGGAGCTTCGAGCAGTCGACGCGGTAATTCCGCTTGTCGGGGCCGGCGCCCTCTGCCAATTCGACCTCGCTCGCCGGCACCGTCTCCTTGACGATCTCGGCCAGCTCGCGGATCCGATAATTCTCCGTGGTGACGCCCACGTTGAACGCATCGTTGTGCACCTTCTCACGCGGGGCCTCGAGCACCGCGATGAAGGCGCGTGAGATGTCCTCGACGTGAACGATGGGCCGCCAGGGACTGCCGTCGCTCTTTAGGTGCACCTTTCCCGTCGTGAATGCCCAGGCGGTGAGGTTGTTGAGGACGAGATCGAAGCGGAGACGGGGGGATACGCCGTAGGCGGTGGCATTGCGAAGGAAAACCGGGGTAAAATGATCATCCGCCATCAGGGAAACATCCTGCTCAACAAGAACCTTGGAACGTCCGTACGGAGTCACCGGATTGAACGTCCCGTTCTCGTCGATCAGGTCATCCCCCGCGGCGCCGTAGTTGCTGCATGACGATGAGAAGATGAAACGCCGAACACCCACCTCCTTGCACAACTCGGCCAGCCGCACCGATCCCCTGTGATTGATCTCGTAGGTGAGCTCGGGATCGAGGTCCCCGAGCGGGTCGTTGGACAGGCCCGCCAGGTGCAGCACCGCATCGAATCCCCCGAGATCGCCTTTCTCGACGTCACGGACATCCTTGGCGATGTTGGGGACATCGACGATCCCCCCACCGAATGTACACTGCCGGTACAGATCGCTGTCCATGCCCGTGATCTCGTGCCCCGCTGATTGAAGCATCGGCACCAGCACGGTGCCGATGTAACCTAGATGTCCCGTAACCAGTACTCGCATAATGTCAACTCCAAACCTTCCACGGCACGTCGCCGCTGTCCCAGATATCCTGCAGCAGTCGTTTGTCACGGAGCGTATCCATGCACTGCCAGAACGACTCGTGCCGGTACGCCATCAACTGCCCGTCGGCGGCCAGTCGCTCGAGCGGTTCGCGCTCCCACTGGGTCATATCCTCATCTATATAATCGAATATGCCCGGCTCCAGCACAAAAAATGCGCCGTTTATCCACCCTTCGGCCGTTTGCGGCTTCTCGGAGAACTGCACGACGTTGTCCCCCTCGAACTCGAGATGGCCGAAACGGGCCGGCGGCCGAACGGCGGTCAGCGTGGCAAGCTTCCCGTGCGACTGGTGGAACTCGATCAAATCGTGCAGATTGATGTCCGACACGCCGTCCCCCCACGTGAGCATGAAGGTTTTCTCCTCGAGGTACGGCCGCAGGCGCTTGATCCTGCCGCCCGTGAGGGTCGGAATGCCGGTATCGATCAACTCCACCATCCAGTCTTGTCTCGATCCGTCGTGGATCCGTACGCTCCCCGTCCCCAAATCGACCGTCAGGTTGCTGTTCAGCGAGCTGTAATCGACCATGTATTTCTTGATGACTTCACCCTTGTACCCAAGAGCGATTACGAATTTATTGGATCCGTAATACGAGTAGTGCATCATGATGTGCCAGAGGATGGGCCGCCCGCCTATCTCCACCATCGGCTTCGGCTTGATCTCGGTCTCCTCGACCAGTCTCGTGCCGACGCCGCCGGCCAGGATGGCAACCTTCATTTCCGCGACTTTCTCCCGTATCTCTTCCCGCACCTTTGCCAATGATCACCCTCCATGGAACTTTGTTACGTGCCCCGTGTGAAAAATGTACCGAAATCCGTTCCAGATCTCGGCCGCCAGCATGATACGCCGCCACGACACAAGATGGCACAAAAACCACATCAATTGCAACTTCGTTCTGGGATGCTGCCCGGAATATGCTATGAGAGTAAAATATTCCCGCATCCTCCGCCAATGGGGAAAATATATGAGCCCCGTATTCCGGGGATCGTACCAGCGCGCCTGCTTGATGCCTTCAACGCGGATATTCCTGAAATCCCTGAGGTTGCGCAGGCGTTCGCACGCATCGGCCGACTCCAGATCGCGCTCCGTGTCGATTGTCCTCGTCGTTTCGTTGAAATCGTTTATCTGCTTGCATTTTGTAAACGCGACGACCGCGTCCGGGCGCGCATCGAGCACCTCCACGCATCGTTCAATAAAGGTGGGTTCGATCAGGTTGTCGGCCGACGCCCATTTGAAATATTCCCCCCCCGCGTGAGTGAAAAGAAAGTTGAAGTTCTTCGCCGCTCCCAGGTTCCTCTCGTTACGGAAGTAACGGATCCGCCCGTCGGCCGCGGCGTAACGACGGCAGATCGTTGAGGTTCCATCGGTCGAGGCGTTGTCCGAGATGATGAGCTCGAAATCACGGAACGTTTGCGCCAGAATGGAATCTATCGTTTCGGCTATGTATCGTTCTCCATTGTAAACGGGCACACCGATGCTGACGCGCGGGCGGGTGTCCGTACGGACGGGGGACCTCTCCTTGCCGGGCTGCGGGCGGGTGTCCCGTTCTTCCAGTACTGTTTTCATGATCATCTCCTCGATTCGATATGCATGAATCGCCGCGCAAAGTGTTCCCCGGACCTTTCATTGCGGCTCGGGAGATAAAATAAATCGGATAGAACTGGATATTATTCAGGCCGATACTCATATTACAAGATATTAAAATAATAACAATAAAAAATTGGTTGCGCGCAGATAAACAGAATCGGGCGGTTGCGGTATTATCTTACCATGTCCGGCGACTCGTTTCCGCCGCGGGTCCTGGAATGAAGCGATACACCGATAACCGCCCCGCGGCTCAGAGAACTGTTGAATTCGAGGGCCGGTTCGGGTATAAACAAATCAGGCGGAGGAAGCATACCGTGGAACAGTTCGATATCACAAGCACGCACAATCCCTGCATCAAATCGGTCATGCATCTCCAAAAGCGGCGCGAACGCGACCGGGCGGGGCTATTCATGATCGAGGGGGCCCGCGAGATAGGTCGGTCCGTCCGGGGGGGCGTCACGCTCGAGGAGGTCTTCGTCTGCCCGCCGCTCGCAACGGGAGAGGAGGAACGGGAGACGATCGAACGCATTCAATCCCGGGGGATCACGATCACTTCCGTGACGCGACGGGTCTTCGCGCGGATCGCCTACCGCGAAACCACCGGGGGACTCACGGCGGTCGCCGTCAAGCCGCGCTTCGCGCTCACCGAACTCCCGCGGACCGACTTCCCCCTCTACCTCATCGTCGCTGGTGTCGAGAAACCGGGAAATCTCGGCGCGATACTGCGCTCCGCCGACGGCGCGGGGGTGACCGGGCTCATCGTCACGGACCCCGGGACGGACCTCTGTAATCCGAATATCATCAGATCGAGCCTCGGGACGATCTTCACCGTACCCGTCGCCGCCTCCGTCGCCGGGGAGGCGATCGGCTGGCTGCGGGACAAACCGGTGTGTATCATCGCCTCCTCCCCACACGCCGGCATTCCCTACACGGATGCAGACCTTTCCAGCGCCTGCGCGATCGTGGTGGGAAGTGAGGATACCGGCGTCGGCGAGGATTGGCTCGATGCCGCTGACCTGCATGTTGCGATCCCGATGCGGGGGGTGGCGGATTCCCTCAATGTCTCCGCCGCGGCGGCGGTCCTTCTCTACGAGGCCCGGCGGCAGAGAGCCGGCACGCCGCGCGTGGGAGGCGTCGGGCGGGGGGGCGGCTGAGCCGCCGCGAGCGCTCGATTACGGTGTACGGGGAGCCGCCGATTCGTGTATACTGATCCCACACTGAAAGGAGTTCCCATGTCGATCGATTTCATCCTCGCCCGCAGAAGCATCCGCGCATACACCGGCGATGAAGTCACTGACGACGACCTCACCAGGCTGCTCGAGGCGGGGATGGCCGCCCCGTCGGCCAACAACAATAAACCGTGGCACTACGTGGTTGTCAAAGACAGGGCTGCCCTGAAAAAACTCGCCGGGGCCCACCCCTACGGAAAGATGCTCGCTGAGGCCGGAGCGGCGATCGCCGTGTGCGGCGATACGGACACCGCCCCCGCCTACTGGATTCAGGACTGTGCCGCCTCGACCGAGAATATACTGGTAGCCGCCTCGGCACTGGGGCTCGGCGCGGTATGGCTGGGATGCCATCCCCGTGAGGAGCGGGTCAGCGCCATTCGAAAGGTGCTGGGAGTCCCGGAACCGATCGGCATACTCAGCCTCATCTCGATCGGCCACCCGGCCGAAACCAAGGAACCGCGGACACAGTACGACGAATCCCGCGTGCACCGGGACCGCTGGTAACAACGCCCGCCGCCCGCCGGTCCCTCCAACCGGGCGGGACCGGGCCCCGAGGCAACCGCCGCCATGAGGAGAGGCCATGTACGAGCTGTTCAGAGACGAGTTGTTCGAATCGATTCTCGAAAAGATGAACGATCAGTTCGACTCGCACGACTTCATCTTCCAGATGATGCGTGACTATCCCCGGCAATACACCCACGCGCTGTACGAATGCCGCCGGTCGAAGGATCCCATACAGTCGCTTCATGCCAAGATCGGCAAGAAGCTCCTCACCTTCCGCGGCAGGATCAAAAAGACGAGGCGAAAGGCATCGCGGAACGTCCGCGGCCTGCCCTCGGACAACCAGTACTGGGAAAAGGTACACGCAAACGGGGCGTGAACGAAACGCGATGATCGATATCCATCCGCCGGACGATGCGCACCATCCACGGTACCCCCGGTACCTCAACCTGATCGAGCGTGGAATGCACGACGAGAGGACGGCGCTCGCACGCGCCATCCTCTCATCGTGCCGCCTCTGTCCCCGGGATCGATGCGGCCCTCGAGGCGGGACTGCACCGGCTCGAGGAGCACTCGTGACGGTCGATGAAAATATCATTTGCCCGCCGCTTTTTCGGCGTGATACAGTGAGCGCATCCCGTGATGTGACGGGGAACCATCGACCAACGCGGGGGGAAACCGATGGCGGAAGCATCCGATGCGAATGATCACGGTGGGAGGAGCGATCTGAAGAGACAAACGCTCCCGGCACTGTACGAACACGCGGCAACACGATACCGCTTGGCGGTGGCGATGAAATGCCGCTACCCGTGGGGATACCGATCGATCAGCTACGAGGAGCTCGGCGACCTGATCTCGTACGTCGGTATTGGACTCATGGAACAGGGACTCACGAGCGGCGACCGCGTGGTCCTGATCGCCGATAACTCTCCCGAATGGGGGATCGTCTACGCGGCGGTGACCTCGGGCGGCGGGATCATCGTGCCCCTGGACACCAAGCTCAGGGAAAATGAGATCAAGCACCTGCTGATCCATTCGGAGGCGAAATTCCTCGTAACGTCGACGCGGATA
>CBFCXB010000079.1:0-8814 GCA_965601905.1 uncultured bacterium
GTTGAGACATACGAACAGGGCGATCGAGATGACGAGCATCACCATGATCATGTGCCGGTAGCCTCTCGACGCCTCGGAGAATCCCACCGCGAGGGATACGGGCCTGCGCCGGTACGCCGCCGCGACGAGAGCGATCGTCGCTCCCTGGAACAGTACGGAAACGAGAATATCGAGCGCTATATCGAACCGGCCGAGGATTGCGGGCATCAGGATCAGATGAGCCGGGTAATGACTCAGATCTTCTCCGGAGAATCCCCCGACGAGAAGCGCCCAGAATGAGCTGAGCGGCTCGGTTACGCTCGCGAGGTAGAGGGAGACTATGGCGATCCGCAACGCGAAGTAGAGGAGAAGGGGTACGGCGAGCCGTCCGTGATGGAGCTGGGAGAGCGCTTCGGCGAAGACACCGAATACGTTCATTCTTCCGCCGCCGTTGTATCGCCCGGATGACTGATTCGGGATGCTCGAAAGTGCCATGAGCATGCTCCTCCGCTAGCTGCTTCGCCGAACGGATTCCGCCGCCGTGACCGACGGGCCCCGGAGCGTGGTCTTGATATGGGGGGTGATCGTCTCGATAAACCGCACCAACTCGCTTCGCGCATGTTGAGCCGCTGCGGGGGATACCTCTTTGTCCTGTAGACGTTCCCGCACCTCGGGGGAGGCCTCATTCTCACGCGGACGCTGCTTCGTTGCGTTGGACATCTCCGCCGAGAATCGAATGAAGGCGGCTGCCTGCGGCCGCTGCATCAGCGCGCTTTTCATCTGGTACCACTTCAGGGCGAACTCGTTCGTGATCACACCGCTCGGCGTGTCGAACCAGTAGACAACCTCGCGCAGGCGTTTCACCGCAGCTTCCGTATCGGCAAGGCCGAGCCGCAGCGTTCCTTCCTCCACGATATCCCAACCGGCCCCCGGATAGCAATGTTTCGGTGAATGAATCTGCGAGTTTTCCTGCTGGGTTCCGAAGTAGCCGATAAAGAGCCTAATGGTCTGTCCCTGCTTATTCCGGTAGGTGCGAAATACGGTTCCATCAGCTCCGAGAAGGCGAAGCGCCTCGGCCGGTTGATACGCGTCGGTGCTCTCGTACCCGTCGATAGTCGCCGGGATGCCCGACAGATCAGGAAGCGGCGGGATCTCCACCTCGCCGTACCGCAGGATGTACGTATATACAACAAGGGCGGCGAGAAGAATCAACACAATCACTATGCGGGTTGTTCTCACTTGATCCATTTCATCACCCACGCGAAGAGCGCCAGCATGAGAAATCCGGCGAAGAAAACGATAAGCCCCGAGATGTCGTGGAGGATGCCGTCGGCGAAACTGCCGCTGACGGTATACGCGCCGATCGCCGTGACGACGAGTCGAATCGTGTTCGCCGCGATCGCGGCGGGGATGGCCCACGCGACGATGAGCGCCTTTCTCGTGTTCGAGAGATCGGAGAAGGCGGCGAAGATGAGCGCCAGTGTGATCATGGTCATGAGAGAACGCAGGCCGCTGCACGCGGCTATGACTTCCAGCGAATAGTTGGGGAGATGGATAATGTTCCCCCTGCGGATAACATTTATCTGTAACAGGTCGAGGATCCCGGCGCTGAGCCGTGCGCTGAAGAGCTGGAGGGGGAATGTCACCTTGTAATAGATGATGTACGGGAGGGGAACCATCATGAAGAGAAACAGGAGCGGAAATGCGAGCTTGGCCGTGAAGGCGGTCCCGAGCAGGAACAGCGATGCGCCGATAAGAAGCACCGGCATCGAGATCCTCGTCGTGAAGAGTTCGGAGGCGGCGGTGCCCCCGACGAGCAGCGCCGCGGCGGCGAGGATCAGTAACACGCCACGCACCGCCGCGCCATCGCCGGGCAGCCCCCCCAGTTCATCCCGTTTTCGCCATATGATGAACGCGGATACAAAGGGAATGATGATGCCGTGCCGGTAATTCGGATCGCCGAGCCACTGGGCGACTAGTTTCGTTAAAACCGGTAGGTAGAGCACTATGAAGAGACATGCGCCAAGCGACAGCAGTATCCACTCTCTTCGTTGCAGTCTTACGTCTGCCGGATGCGCTCGTCCGGGCAACACGACCCTCCTGTATTACGGTTCGTGCTATTTATATCGTGTGTTATGCGTGCAGACAAGCGGAATGCGCGTGGAGGCAAACGAAAAGTGGGTGCCGTTTAAGGCACCCGCTTTAAGCGTCGACGCACCGATCGGAAATGATGCTACTTCTTCCTCTTGCGTTTGAGGAGGGGGACCAACCCGAGAAGTCCGACACCCAGGAGGCTCAGGGTGCCCGGCTCGGGCGTTCCGAAGTACCCGGCGTCGTGGGAACCGGGGTTCGTGTAGGCCCGTCCCGAGGCATCAATGCCGACGGCATCGAAGTGTGCCCATGAGTAACCGTTCACAACGATGTTGAGGAGTATCTCATCACCCCATCCCGGTTCGTGTATCATTCCGTGCTCGTAGTTATAGGCATTTATCTGATCGTTATCGATGCGGCCTAAGCCTGAGAAGTTGAACTTGCCGAATTTGGAGGGACTCGAGCGTGGCAGATGCCATTTTGGCCCGAAACGGCTCGGCACGGCCTGCATGTAATCGGTGAAGCTCGTGACCTCGACGCCGTTGATCCAGATGCGCCCGAACTCGTTACGCGGGATGCTGATGGCGAGGTAGGTGTCGAGGAAATCGTAGGCCGGGGGACGCTTGGCGCAAAGCGCGCCGACACTGGGGCCGGCCGGTTGCCAGTACCCGACTACCTTCATGTCGAAGTACTCGTTGCTCGTGATCCAGGAGTCCCGGTCCATGTTGTTGTAATTGTTGTAATAGGAAGAACCTACGATGTAGGTCTGGAGCCTGGGGACCGCGACCGCCGACCCGGTGAGCGCGAAGACGACGAGGACCGTCAGGCCGATTCCGAGTACCCGTTTCATTCTCATTTCCTCCCAGTGCGTCGGTTTTGTTTATACTTACCCTCGAAAAACAGCATCTGCTAGCATATAACGCAACCGCCGTGCCATTTTGCGAAGCCGGGTAATTTATTATTATACGTGTAGTTATAGGCGCGCAGGGTTGGGTCGTTTCCCCCAGTTTTGATTTAGTAAATAATTCCGACAGTCGGGGAGCCGGATGTCACGTTTTCCCTGCGTGCGGCCGCCGCGAGGGCGCGCTTTGCATGGTGCAGGTGGCCGACGCTGCGATACGCGGTGACCTGCCGGATATGCGATATAGAGAGAGGCAGGGGTGTGTTCCCCTGCCTCTTGGCAGTTGCCCGCCGGGCGCCGGTCGATCATTTCGGCCGGCCCGGGGTAGATCGGCGTGGTATCGAGATGTGTCTAAGCCACTGTCAGCGCGGCCGTGAGATCCTGGTCGATGATCTCGTCGAAACCCTACTGCGCTGGCTGGACTTGCTGACCCGCGTACCCGTTCTCACGCTGATCCGCCACTTTCCGCTCCGGCTATGGAAGAAACTCTTGCCCGGAACCCGCGCATTTGGAAACCGACGGCGGTCGTGGTGGGTACCGAGTCGTGCGCTTGCGGGATTCCTCAGCTTCGACATGCCGCGGGACGGCCCCGCGCGGGTGCGCGTGCTCAGCGGAAAAAGTTCCGGCGAGCCCTTGTGGATGAAGCCGGCCGTGGAATGAATCCAGTTTCTTTGACCGCTGAAAGAACTCCAGTTGGAAGACGGCACGCCGGCTGTCTGCCAGTCCGCCGCGTTCGGCCTGCCCCATTTTTCCGCGGTCGATCTGACCCAGACCGCCGAGGCCGGACTGTTCCTGCCCGTTGCGCTGGTGCTGTTTTCTCTCGCGGCCCCCGGCGATGCGCCGGTGGTGATACGGCCCCAGGTGCGATCGAGCCCTTCTCCCTGCTCGAGGGCCCACCCGATGAAATCCGAGCCGTCGGACGCGATCGCCGCCTGCCGCGGGATCAGAAGAAACACCGCTGCCACGACGAACACTGAAAAGACGTTCATGAAACGCATGTCCGATTCCTTGGCTTGTTATGTACGAAATTGTATAAAGCGCTGATTTAGAGACTCACAGGATCGGCCACGCAGAGGTGAGTTCGAGAGGAGGAGAGTTTACCTTTCTTACTTACATATTTATTGTACCAGATCAAGAGCAGTACTGTCAAGATATTATGATGGATGATATGATGGAGGTAATCGTGAATGGAAGCACCGACGCGCGGGATCTTCGATATTTGAAATTTTAATAAATAAGGGTATGATCGGTATCCGATAACCGTTTCGCGATTTTAGTGCTTAATGGTTGTGAAATGCGGATCGCGAAATGCTCATGCAGCGAGGAAATCTAATTATGCGTAAACGGCGCGCAATGGTAATCGGCCCGACACCACCCCCCATCGGGGGGGATACCGTCTCGACACAAAAGTTGATCGCGAGCGGGTACTGGGAAGAGATCGGCATCGAGCCGGTTCACGTGAACACCTCGGCCGGAGACCGCGTGCGTGTCGCGGGGGAGCGGTTGGGCCCACGTGACATCGCGCGGGGCATCGGCGTTTTCATGCGCGTCGTCTCGCGACTGTCCCGCGTCGACGTGATGCTTCTGTGGGTGAACAGCAGGTTTCTCTGTACGATCGGTGTTCCCATAGTCGCGGCCGGGCTGCTCGCTCACCGGCCAGTCGCGGTCAAGATATTCGGAGGGTATCTCGGCGAGCGTCTTCGGGCCCTCCCCGCGTGGCGGCGGCGGGTGGTGATCGGTACACTGCGGCGGGCGGTATTCGTATTTCCACAGACGGAGGCGATGACGGGTGAACTCGTGCGGGAATTCGGCCTCCCGCACGAGCGTGTCGTGTGCATGCCGAATTACCTTCCCGACGGGGCGCTGGAGGGAACGCTCGGGGACCGGCGGTTCGGCAGAGCGTGCGTTTTTATGGGGCAGATCAAACGGGAGAAGGGCGTCTTCGATATCATCGAGGCGATGACCGGTCTGCCGGAATTCACCTGCGACATGTACGGGCCGGTGCTGGACCGGGACAGCGACGAGTTCTTCGCGAAGGCCGGTGAGGTACCGAATGTCCGCTACCGCGGCATCGCTCCGCCCGGGGAGGTGCTGCAGGTCGTCGCGGAATACGACCTGTTGCTTCTCCCCTCGTACCACGTCGGCGAGGGATACCCCGCGGTGATCCTCGAGGCGTTCGCGGCCGGTGTGCCAGTCGTTGCGACCGACTGGAAATCGATACCCGATCTCGTCGCGGACGGCGAGCGGGGAATCCTTGTACCGGTGCGATCGCCGGAATCGATACGCGGGGCGCTCCGGCGTATCGAAGCGAGCGGGAGGCTCTACGAGGCGATGTCGCGGAATGCCTTCGAGTACGCGCACGGCTACTCCGAGCGGATCGTCGTCCGGGATATCCTGCTCGAGCGGATACGCGGGCTCCTCGACGGGCACGAAAACGGATAATGAACGAAACGCTTGCAAAGTGGATCTTCGTATTCGGCTGCCGCGCACGGCGAACGCCGGTGCGTGTCTACCTCGCGCGGCTCGAGGAGTCACAGTTCCGCAGCCCGGAGGAGCAGGCGCATCATCAGTTCGAGCGGCTTCGCGCGCTCGTCGCGCACGCGTGGGATCACGCCCCGTTCTACCGCGGGCTTTTCGCGAAACATGGAATAGAACCGGGTGGCATCGAATCGCTCGATGATCTCCGGAGGCTCCCCTCGGTCGGTAAGAGCGAAATCATCGCGAACCGTAGCGGCGTGCAGAATAGCGGACTCGGTGGAGGACTCGTCTATTCCAAGACCATGGGAACCACGGGGGAGCCGCTGATCTTTTTTCGTGATCGCGCCGGGGACGCCCAGCACCGCGCGACCGTCCACCGGGGGTATCGTTGGTACGGTATCGAGCCGTGGATGCGGAGCGGTCTCATGTGGGGCATACCCTCGGGTAGGGGGCGGCGGGTGCGGATGCGTATCGAGGACACACTGCAGAACCGGTTTCGCCAGCGGCGGTTCGATCTCACCGACAATACGCTCGAGGCGTTTTGCGGGCTCCTCGAGGGGGCGCGTTTCGTCGAGGGGTACTCGAGCATGCTCTTCGAGCTCGCCCGGTATATCAACGAGCGGCGACCCGGCGGGCATGCGATCCCGCTCCGGCTCGTCAAGGCCACCTCGGAAAAGATATACCCGCATTACCACGGGGAGGCCCTGAAGGCCTTCGGGAGGCGGATGACGAGCGAGTACGGCTCGGCCGAGGCCGGCATCATCGCCTTCGAGTGCCCCGAGGGACGAATGCACGTCAATACCGACCACGTGATCGTGGAGGTGGAGGATGGTGGGATCGTCGTGACGAACCTTCTCTCATACTCATTCCCGTTCATCAGGTACCGGCTCGGTGATCAGGTGCGGTTGCAGGATCGCGTGACATGTGCCTGCGGGAGGGGGGGGGCCGTCATCGAGGAGGTGACGGGGCGTATCGGGAGGAGGATCCACGGGACGGACGGGCGCACATTTCCCAGCCTCTCGATCTACTACGTGATCAAGTCGGTCGCCGCGCGGAACGACCTGCTCGTGCGGTGCCGCATGGTTCAGCGCGAGAAGGGTTGGCTCGATGTGCTCGTCGTGCTCCGCCCGGGCGCCACCGATCGGGATCGGAGCGCGTTCGAGGTAATATTCGAAGAGGTATTCCGAGGCTACTTCGATTCGAGCCTCGCCTACCGCATGGAGATCGTCGGCGATATCCCGCGCCTGGGCGGAAAGCACGTCGATTTTATCTCGGAAATTCCCGATGAGTGATGTTCGGTCTGCGATAATTCCCTATGTCTGCTCTTCGAGTTTCGCTCCCTGCGCCTGCTGCCTGACGAGCTCTATGCCGTGCGCGCAGTCACTATGCGCCTTGTACCCTTCTCCCGAGGTTGCGATCACCTTGCCGTTGTCGGCCCGCAGTCGCCACCTGAATTCATCGGAGCGGTCCTTGTAGAGTTCAAATTTGGCCATGTGTGCCTCCCCTCCTGGCCTATCCGTCCAATTGCGGAAATTTGTTCGGCACTTTGACTGAGATCGAGTCCCCTTGTATTAATTATAGCCGGCTAATGGAGATTTGGCAAGCACGGCGAATACGTTCGGCGAATACGTTCGCGTGGCGAATACGTTCGCGAGCGGGCGGCTACCGGATCAGCATTTCTCTCTCCGACCAGGCGAGGATCGATGCGGGGAGCGTGTGGATTACATAATTCAGCGCGATGAGTGCGATCAATCCGAACGAGTAATGCCCGCGGTGCGTCAGGGTGAAGAACGAGAACCGCACCGATAGAGTTATAAAGACGATGACGACGAGACTGATGATACTGACTATCGTGTACGAGTGCCTGAGCGAGTTATGCGTGACCTGGATCTCCCGTTCATCAAGCTCATCGACGCGCCGGTGCACGAGGCGCCACAGGTTCGTTCTGATATAGAGATAATAAAAACTGGCAATTATAATGACGGCCGCCACGATCGCGAGAACGCCAAGTAGCGCGTTCCAGTCCCCGTACTCGCCTATCAGGAAAATTATTATAAATATCACAAGACTTGCAAAGTTGACGATGACGCCCATCCTCCGCGCCGACCGTGAAATTGCCCGGTTCATGTTATTTACCTCTCTTTGTATCACGATCCATGATCTCTTCGCTCATCGGTCTCAGCGGTTTCGTTGAGAAAATAAACTCGACCGGAAGGTTGAAATACTCGCTGATCCTGAACGCCAGATCGAGACTCGGATTGTATTCCTCCCGCTCGAGATACCCGACCGTCTGAAAATTGACTCCGATCCCACCAGCCAGCTCCTTGCGGGAGATACCCCGCTCCCGCCTGAGAATCGTGATCCTGTTATAAAGTTTTCTCGATTTCATATCATAATTATAACATATCGTTGTATATTTACAACATTTTTTGTGAATTTCCAAATATTTTTGGCCTAACGCTCAGATCACATAGCGATTGCACGAAGGGCTGGCAAGCCAGACACGGAAATCATAAGTGAATCATCGACGAAGTAGCGTAGCTTTTTCGACCAGCCAATGATCGATTATTCCCGCCGGTAGAATTTATTCATGTGATCGGTGCCATACGCTTTTTCCGCCTCGAGCCTGTTATGTTGTCCGCAGAGAAGCCTGAGATTCTCCGGCGAGTTATCGCCGCCTTTCGCATATGGAATAATATGATCTAATTCGAGATTCCAGGTCTCCTCGCACCGCTTGCCGTTTTTGCCTTTGAAAGTACACCTGCCGCCGTCCCGCACGAATACTTCGTCCCTGACTGATTGCGGTATGTAGCGGGTTCTCGCGGCGGCGGTGCGTTTCTTGCCTTTCTCACACGTCTCTCCATGATCGCTGCATCCTGCACCATTATCGCCGCGCTGCTCTCTTTTTTTCATTCTGCTCTCGGGGCTGTGGCGATCGAGATACCCGGTCATGAGGAAGTCGAAGATCATCTCGAAATTACTTACATTCGGGCACTTCGTAGAAAGAAGAGATCTTACTCTCTTGAACTTCTCCATGAACGCCGGATCCACGGCGAACTGGAGCTTGAACTTCCGATCGACCACGACGCGCTCCGCCGGTGCAACACCCATTGAACGAGTGGCTCCACTCGAACCGTCGCCGCAACCGGAGTGCACCTCGTAATTTTCAAATGATTTATTATCAGCCACTTGCGCCATTTTACTCCCAGCGCTGGGAGTAGAGTCAGAACGATTCTTATCTGCTCCCGCCGTTGGGAGATCCGCGCGCTGCGTATCGGCAGAGCCCGGCGCTGCTTCGTTCCCTCGTTCCGAGGAGGATGCGGGGCGCGTAACATAGATCTGCCGGACCTGGTCCCTGACCACTC
>CBFCXB010000080.1:0-8758 GCA_965601905.1 uncultured bacterium
GCCCCGGTACCACCCTGCGACAAGTTTCATCTGCCGCATGAACGTTTCAACACGCGCCGCCGCTCCGCCGAGTGCCGGTACGTCCCCCACTTCATGGTAGTACAGAATGGTGATCCGTCCCTTGAGCAGGATGCGTGAGTAGAGGTAGAGGAATCCGGTGTAGAACAGCACGAAGCTCAGTGCGTATTCGACGCCGCGCAGAAATGTTCTCACGACCGCAGATGGTGAAATGGACCGGTTCACCACTCTGTGTCACCCGCCTTATCCGCCCGTACCACGGTGCCGCGTATATCCGTGAACGAGAGTCGCTCGATGAACAGAAAAGCGAGTCCTACGACTGTGACTGGTATGAAAACACTGGCATGGTACACGATCGAGAAACTGAGAGCCTGCTCCCGGGGTACGCCGAAGAGGGCGAGGCTGAGCACGCAGACGTATTGAACGGTACCGACGAATCCCGGCGCGGAGGGGACCATCACGCCGATGGCCAGCGCGACGAGCAACAGGAACGAGGCGAATATCGAGAGATGTATATCGAACGATGCCAGCAGGAGATGGTTGATCAGCACGTGCGGGAGCCACACGAGTACGGAGAGTGATCCCGCGATCATAACATTGCGCGTGCTGTGGAGAACGGCGAGTCCCTCGATAAAGGCGTACAGTACGCGGACGGCCAGATTCCGTATCCGTTCGGGGAAGGGGCGGAGCGTAAACTCCGCGATCCCGACGGCTCGACGCGTATTCACCCTCAGTAGGATGAGGAACAGGATGGCGGCGAGGTAGAATATAAGCGTGAAGTAGGAGGCTTTGCGCAGCCACCCGGGGAACGCGAAGGCGTAGAAAACCAGCACGATCACGAGAAAGAAGAGGATTGTAAAACCGTCGAGGATGCGTTCGAGCACGATCGTGGCGAACGACGTGCTTTTACTTATCTGTTCCCGCTCGCCGATCACGTACGCCCTGACGAATTCGCCCAGCCGTGCGGGAAGAACATTGTTGGCCATGAGGCCGATGAACGTTGCGGAGAGGAGGCTCCGCGCTCCGATCTCTTTAATGGGGCGCAGGAGGTATCGCCACCGGAGCGATCGCACCGAGACGCTCACGAGACTGAGGAGAACGACGGGGATGATGTAGAGATAATTGGCACTCTTGAGCGCCGCGCCGAGTTCCGCGAAATCAACATTGCGGAAAGCGAGAAAGAGAAAGAGCGCGCTGATGATGATGCCGATCGCCGTCTTCCAGTTCATGGGCGCCCCCCCGTGTTGCCGCTGCGCACCGCACTCGCCGATGGTGAGCATTCAGCAAATTCCTTCAAGAACGATACTAGGCGGCGCGCCACCGGCGCGTGCCCTTCCTCGCTGAGATGTCCCTCGCGCGGGATGTAGAGCGTGCGTCCTTCGTATTCTGCCAGCGACGGGAGAAGATCCATGAAGGGCAGGCCCAGTTGCTTGCAGATCGATCCAATGATCCGTTGCGGTTTCCGCGGATCTTCCAGCCAGCGGCGGACGAGCTCGCAATCGGGGAACGTTTCCTCGAGGAACGCCCCGTACGTTTCGGGATAGGCCGGTATCTGTGACGGGATAAGGTCGACGAGGAGCGGTGCTCCCCGTTCCCGCGCTTCCTCTCTCATCTCGTGCAGGATCTGTCTCATCAGCGGAACAACCCGTGCGATGATATCGTCACGGTACCAGGCGTTCAGCAGCGCCGGCACGCCGGGGAACTTGACATGTATGCCGATCCGCGCGAGTGCGCGGATCAGGCGCGTCTTCGACTGTAGAAACGATTCTATACGGAGGAGCAGCACTTTGTCTATCTTCATCCTGTCCAGGGACTGGGCGGCCGGTATGAAATATTCGGACTCATAGCCGAATGTCTTCTCCGGTGGATGCATGAGTACGAGTGAGCCGTCCTCGTAGTAGAATCGGGCGACGACGAATTCGAGTACGAATACACAAACGGCACACGTGAGACCGATCATCGCTATGTAAAAGACGATCTTCTTTCGCGTTCCCATCTGCTCCGACATGATACGTCTATCCCTTGCTCCCTCTACCATTTCCGCAGCAGGTACTTCCTGATATATTCCATGCTGAACAGATTGAGAAAGAGTTTCAGCGCTATCGTCGCAGCCGGCATCGGATCGCGCAGGCTCAGAATCTGGTATGCGGTACGGGGATACCGCCGGAAAAGGTTTCTCACCTTGGCCGCGGCCGTCATCTCGGTGTCGAGGAGGATACTGAGCAGGTCTCCCGGTATGAGCCACCGCATGTAGTAATCCCTCGCCGGATCGTAACGGATGCCGCCGTCGGGTCCCGCGTACCGCTGTGGATCGGTAAAGACCCGTACCGCCTCGCGTGGGAAATCGATGCCGGCAAAGATCGGCAGTGTGATCGATCCCCACGGCCGCGGATTGACCTCCATGAGGTACAGGGTCTTCGTCACGGGGTGCTGCTTGAATTCGACCATTGCGAATCCCGAGTAGTCGAGTCCCCCGAGCAGCTTTCTCCCATCTTCCAGTGCATCCTCGCCGCGGTAGTTCTTGCAGTACGTGCTGGGCCCGCGCCTGACGGGAAATTCGCGGATCCGTTCATGGCAGAACGATAGGATCTCCCGCCCACGGTGGAACAAAAATTCGGCACCGACAGCCTTCCCGCCGAGCGGGATGTATTCCTGCACGAGCGGCAGATGAAACCGCTCCGAGAGGGAACGGTAGTGGTCGATCGCCTCCTCAGGGTTGTTGACGATCTTCACCCCGATTGCGCTCGTGGCCCTGCGTGGTTTTATCACGCGGGGGTAGCTGGGGCATGTACGTAGATATTCTTCCGCCTCGGTGCGGGAGGTGGGGATAAAGGTCTCGGGAACCGCGAGACCCCGTTCGCGTGCGTACTGCACCGTATTGGCCTTGTCGGCGAACAGTATGAATGAATCGAATTCCGGAACGATAAGCGTGTAGCCGCGAAACGAATCCCGGTGCGTGGCAAAGAACTCGATTGATGGGTCCTCTATCGGGAAGATGACATCGATCCTGTACCGCTCGATCTGCCGGAGAATCCATTCGAGGTCGTAGCCCCCAACGAAGAGGTTCCGTTTCACGAACCTGCTGCTCCCCGCGAACGAGATGCGCTCGAAGCTGAACGAGTAGATCGTGTATCCCGCCGCGCCGAGGCTCCGAACGATCGGGACCGCTTTTCTCGCCTCCGTGTTGAAGACCGCTATATTCATCGTTTTGCCTTACCCGGGTGACGCTCTTCGTGCTGGTGCCGTTTTGCCGTGATCCGTTGAGAATCGCTGTCCCGGTCGCACCTGTTCGGCCGCATCACCGGAGCCTGAGCTTGAATAATCCCGCCAGCGAAACCTTCAGCATCAGCAGTCCGTTTTCCAACCGGTTCGCCATCTTCGTCGCGCCGTATGTCCGTTCCATGTAGTGCACCGGGACATCCACGATTTTGAGGCCCAGCTTCGATGCGCCGAGAAGCTGCTCGAAATCGCCCCAGCGATCCTGCCACACCCAGAAATCCTTGTACCGTTCGATATTCTCGTAATCCTTCTTCCAGAAAACCTTTGTACCACACAGCGTGTCCCCGATGCGTTTTTGGAGGAGTATGCTGAAAATCCATGCAAATACCTTGTTCCCCATAATGTTGAGCCATCGCATGGCCCCTCCCTGCTGGGGATAGACGAACCGAACCGTATTGACAAAGTCCGCGTACCCGTCGATCAGGGGATTCGTGCTCTTGGGGAGTTCCTCGGGCGCGACGGCGATATCGGCGTCGAGGATCGCGAGGATATCTCCCGTGGCGGCGTGAAAACCGGTGCGCACCGCCTCCCCCTTCGAGATGCCGGGCCCCTCGACGCACTGGATTATCATCTCCGGGTGCGCCGCCATGCAGCGCCGGATTTCGTCTGCCGTTCCGTCGGTCGACCGATCGTCGACAAAAACGATCTCGGTTTCATCGCCGACCTTCGGCATCCGTTCTACGATCGGTTCGATATGTCCCTTCTCGTCCTTGCACGGGACCACAACCGATACCCTGACGGGGCGCGGCGGTTTCAGCCGCGTACGGGCGATCAGGATGTGCGTCATCGCGAAATAGCGGAAGGGAAAGATGCTGGAAAGGAACTTGTTGCAGAACCAGGAGAGCAGCGGGATCGGGAATGGGATCAGAATGTGGGCATCCCACCGCACCAGCTCCATACCGGCGAGCCGGATCATGTCCATGATCACATGCGTGGGGATCCAGCTCTGCCCCTCGGTCGGTTGCGGCATGCGCAGCTTCATCTTCTCCCCGAGCGTGAAGAGCGGCTCCCACCAGTAGTTGTTGTTCACGATCAGCAACTTCGTGCGGTTGTGGCAGAGGCGGTGAAGCCGATTTATCACGTCCTGGATATCGAAGAGGTATCCGGCATTGGTCAGAACGATGTAGTCGAACGTTTTTCCCTCGAGGGCTTCCTCCCAACCCTCCGCGTGGAAAGAGAAGCCGGGTGCGCGCTCCGCGCAGAGCTCGACGTACCGGTCGCTGAGGCAGATCCCGACCCCGCTCGACGGGCGGAGCGCCTGCAGGAGCCTGGCCGAATCGCACCCGAAGTGGCACACACGGCTGTCGGGAGGGATGTGATCGGCGAAGAGCCGCTCCAGCAGGACGTAGTAGTAACGGTTCTTCAGTATGAACGTTTCGCATTCGTCCGCCACACCGTCGAGAAATTTCCTCGTCTCGTCCTTCCGCCGTTCGCTGTAGATGAAGAAGTTATCAACCATTGGTCTCTGCGGGATTGATCAGGGTGTACCTGACCGGTTCGAACACTTCCGCATACTCCGTGCCGATGCTGAAACCGTAACTCCGGTTGTGATCGATGAACGAATCGATCCACTCGCGGCTCCTGTTCTCTATCTCGACGGAATAGCACTCGAGGCTCTTCACCTTCCTGTCGATCGTCTTTGATATGTCGACATAGAAGATGCCGTTGAAGGCGCGGTCGGGTTGGTACCAGTTGCTCCGGTACATCAGGATGCTGTGCACGTGGCGGGCCGCGACGGTCGATATCTTCGCCGCCGCCTCGTGGTCGGTGTTCATATCGTACTGCCAGTGCGAGAAGACGAGCCGGATGTTATGTTCGGTGATGAAGTCCTCGAGGGACCGCATCAGATTCACGTCGTACCGGAGTGTTCCGTTATCGACCTGCGGAGATCCAAGTTCGACGAGCTCGAGGCCGATCACCGCGGCGGCCTTTCTGGCCTCCACGATGGCCTGTTCTTTGGTGCGGTGGATATGCTTGAGATCGTAGTGCGTTTCCGAGTTGGTCAGTACGATGCCGTACACGGTATGTCCCTCCGCGGTCAACTGGGCCACCGTGCCGCCGCATCCGAGCTCGATATCGTCATGATGAGCGCCGACGACGAGTGCATTCATTGAATGATACCTCCTATATATCGACCTGTGAGTGCGGGGACCG
The DNA here is from genome assembly GCA_965601905.1 of uncultured bacterium. Lineage (GTDB taxonomy): Bacteria > Krumholzibacteriota > Krumholzibacteriia > Krumholzibacteriales > Krumholzibacteriaceae > DATKWS01. The sequence goes on from CBFCXB010000080.1 coordinate 5,452, forward strand.
CGTAAGATCCGTATCGGTGTCCTCCCGCAGGTAGACCGATTTCATCCAATCGACCGTCATGGGGACTCCCACCTCGAGGGGGACGGTCGTCTTGTGGTCGAGATCACGTTGCGCCTTGGTGAGGTCGACCTTCTTGTCCTTGGTCGTGAACGGCTCTCCCTCGGAGTAGGTTACGTTCGTGTCGGCCTTGCCGAGATGACCGAGGATGAGGTCCGAAAGGTATTTTATGTCGTGGTACTGGTCTCCGCCGATATTGTACACCTCGCCCGGTTTGAAACGCTCCGATATATTGGCCAGCGTTCGAACCGTGTCGGTGACGTATGTCGATGTCCGGTGGTGATTAAGGTACACGGTGTACGGGAGATCGAACAGGGCGCAATAGATGAAGCGACAGATGACGCTCCGGTAGGGGCTGTAGTATTCGCCGGGGCCATACGTGTTGAACAGGCGCACACGCACCGTCTCGGTGTCGTTCATCGCGGCTGAGTTCATAATCTGCATCTCGCTGACCCACTTGCTGATGGCGTAATCGTTGAGCTGGCGTATCTCGTGCGTGTCCATCACGTCCTCTGTCATGACGCCGTCGTAATCACCGTATACCTCCGAGGAGCTGAAGAAAACCATTCTGAATCGGTGTTTTTCCTGCATCCGGATCAGGTTCTTCGTGCCGACCGCGTTGGATTGCCAGAGGGTATCGTAGTAGTCCTCGCCGTTCCAGCGGCCGAACTCGGCGGCGAGATGGTATACGATATCGAAGGGGTGATTGTCGAATATGCGCTGAAGCTGCCAGAAACTCCCCACGTCGCACCGTATGTACTTGTCATCGTGATGATGCGGCAAGTCGCAAATATATATATCGTTACCGCGATCACGCAACTCCTTGACCAGCACATGACCGACCGTTCCAAGGCCGCCGGTGACGAGAATGTTCATTGTCGAATCCTCCATCCGTTCCAACGCCGCCGTCCTGACCGAACAGCTCTTATCTTTGAGTTGGCGGGTTCCCCCGCAAAATTCATATAAGTTATGTTATATCAAATCAATCAATCCCTGCAAGACAGAGGCCAAAAAAGATAGTTTGGCAGGCGGGCGCACCCTGCGTGGGCAGGCGGGCGCCGCCTCGACCGGAACTGCATTTTCCCGCGGTGAAGTAATCACAGCGCCCCCGTCATTAAGGGAGTGGAGACTATCATATCGGCCGGCGGCGTGTCCACAGCAAAAAGAGTTCGAAACGCGGAGTCCGGTGGTCATGTATGCGTCGTTTCGGCCTGCCTCAGCCGCGATGCGATACGTATGATTCGATTGCTATTTTACCAGCTAGATGGTATTTTTTTTGCTCACATAACGCGAGTGCTGTGTGATTGATTTGCATTGCGATCGAGTGCGATGAGAAAGGGTGGATGCATGAGAATTCTGTTTTGCTACCCGTGGCTGGATCTCGGGGGTGCGCCCAACACATCGATCACTCTTGCGAGGGGCCTCAAGGAGCGGGGGCATGATCTCTACTTTTTCACCAAGGGGGGCGGCATCTACGAGGAACGGCTCAGGGCGGCGGACATACCGATCGTGCACGCCCCGCACCACTCATTCCTGCCGGACCTCTACCATCTCAATCTCAGGGCATACCGCATTCTCTCGAGGGCTATCGAACGGTACAAGATAGATATCATACACGCTTTCCACTTCAACTCTTACTTTCTATCCCTCTTCGCAGCCCCCGGCAGGCATATTCCGGTTGTATACACCCTCGTATGGCATCCGCTGGACATCCGGTTCCCCTCCTATCCCGGCAGGTACATTTTTGTCGCGGAGGAGTTCCGCGAGGAAGCCCTTCCGCTGTTCGGCCCGCACCCGCGGGAGATGATCACTCTCCCGAACCGCGTTGATCTCGATATGTTCCACCCCGGCGTTGATTACGGGGACTTCGCCGCACGATACGATCTGCCTGATTCGGGAGTGAAAATGGCCTTTATGTGCCGGATCGATCACATCAAGTTCAATTCGATTCGGTATGTCCTCGACGCCGTGAGGCTGCTTGCCGGAAAGAGGGATGATCTCACGCTGGCGATCGCGGGTGATGGGCCGCTTTTCAACAAACTGTCACATCTCGCCGAGCAGCTGAACAACGACACGGGGAGACGGACGGTGCGACTGATCGGTTCTATTCTCGAAACGCCCCAGTTAATCTCGTGGTCCGATCTCTTCGTCGGGATCGGCCGCAGTGCCATGGAGGGGATGGCTGGCGGGAAACCGACGCTTATCGTCGGGGAGCGGGGATTGGCCGGTGTTGTCGAGCCGGCCTCGGCTTCGGAACTCGGCCATTACAATCTATCGGGGAGGAACCTGAAGACGACCGTTCAGCCGTCGCTCATGGCGGGGGCGGTCGAGCGGATCATTCGCGATCGCGGCGAATACGATTCCCTCGCCGCATTCGCGCGGCACTACGCGCTCGAACGGTACGATTACCGCGCGGGCGCGGAACAGCTCGAAACAATCTATGCGGCGGCGCTGGAAGATGCGCCGCTCGGCTTCGGCGACCGGCTCGGACTATATCTACAGAATTGGGTGCATGGGTACGGAAGCCAGTTGCATATCGCGTGGCGGCTCAGGCTGCGGCGCCTCGTCGGCCGGGGACGGTGAACCGGCGAGTAATGCATTGACATGAGGAACGTTCTCGTGTACACATACGGAATAGCAGTGTTTTCAAGAAGATACACCGTTTAAGCGGGTAAGGAGACGTTATGGAGGCTAAGCACGGAAAGCCCAAGCTCCCGGAGAATGCATACCGTCCCCTGGAACCGGGTGAGCAGTACCGGCCGTATGTGCCGACGGACCGTGTGATCCCCGAGGTGACGGTGCGATCGATCGGCATGGGGCTCGCCATGGCGGCGCTTTTTACCGCGGCCGCCGCGTACCTCGGACTCAAGATCGGCCAGGTCTTCGAGGCGGCCATACCGATCGCCATTCTCGCGATCGGGCTGGGGGGCGCCTTTAAACGGCGGAACACGATATCGGAAAACGTGATCGTCCAATCGGTCGGCTCGGCTTCGGGAGTCGTGGTCGCCGGGATGATATTCACGCTGCCCGCCATCTTCATCCTCGACCTCGAGCTTCACTTCTACCAGACGTTTCTCGCCTCGCTTCTCGGCGGGTTCCTCGGGATCCTCTTCATCATCCCGCTGCGGCGCTATTTCGTGAGGGATCAGCATGGCTTCCTGCCGTTCCCCGAGGGGACGGCGATCACCGAGGTTCTCGTCACCGGCGAGAGCGGGGGGGAGCAGGCGAAGGTGCTGCTCAAGGCGGCCCT
>CBFCXB010000081.1:0-8694 GCA_965601905.1 uncultured bacterium
AGTTCACGCTGCTCGACCGGCACGGCCCCACATTCGTGATCCGCGCGGCCGACGGTGCGCCGCGTTTGCGGGTAGGTTACATCATCGCCGGGACCGGAGGGGGCGGGTACCTCCGCCGGGTGACGAAGGTGGGCGAGACGCAGGGCGCACTGGTTCTCGAGACGGAACCGGCCTCGCTGACCGATGCGGTGATCGTGGGGGAAATCGATACGACGGTCAGTGTCGGCGCCGGTTCGTTCCGGAGGGGCCTCGGTGCCGACCGCGCTCCCGGACGGGCGGCGGCGCGCGCATGGACACCCATGCTCCACGCACCCGGCGTAACGCTCTCGGAGGACGGTCTCGATCTCACCGGCGTGATTCTCCTCGACGCCGGGACCGGTGAACGGCGGGGCACGATCACGATCACAAACGGGGCCATTTCCTTCAATCCACTCGTCACGATCGGCGCCACGGTACGGGCGAGATCGATCGACCGGCTCATCGCGGGCGCAGAGGGAATGATCCGATTCGGCTGCGATCTGTCCATCGACATGTCCGAGCCGATCGATGCGTCGGGGGAGATTCCGCTGGCATCCTTCAGCGCATCATTCGTGCAGTACATCGGCGCCTTGCCCGTCGTCGAAACAGTGACACTCTCCTTCTCGGCCGGTTACGAGGTGTCCGGCGCCTACGCCGGAGATTGCGATGTACACTTCGAAGCGGCGGCATATACCGGCATCTCCTCCTCCTACCGCAACGGCGGCTGGATCGATGAAGGTGTCCTGGGTGGCCTCTCCTTCGATGCACCCCCATTGACCTGCGGAGCATACGCCGATGCCGATATCAGGATTTACATGAAACCGCGCATCGATGTTTCGCTCTATACCGAGCCGGCGATGGAGCTCAGGGCGGTCACTCAGCTCCATGTGCACGCCGAGACGCCGGCGGCTCCGGTATGGGAATGGATGATCGCGGGCGGCATTAATACGGGATCGTCTATTCACACCGCGATCCTCGATGAGGAGTTCCCCCCCCATGCCGCCACACCGGACTCCGTCTACACGAAAATCAGCTCGGGGCCGTTCTCGACAGGCGAATTCGTCTTCGTGACCGCCTGGGGAAACATGGGAGAGGGCGAAGGGCAATTTCTCGTTCCACGGGGAATCGCGGTGGATGCTGCGCGGAACATATACGTCGTCGACTCGCACACCCACCGCGTCCAGGTATTTCGCCCGGACAGCACATTTGTCACCGCATGGGGCGGCCAGGGGACCGGTGATGGTACGTTCAATTTCCCGCACGACATCGCCGTCGATCCGGCTGGAGACGTGTACGTCGTGGACGCCGATAATCACCGCATACAGAAGTTCCGGCCCGACGGCACGTTTATCACCGCCTGGGGCGGCGAGGGGACGGGCGACGGGCAGTTCAAGGATCCGCAGGGGATCGCCGGCGGCGGCGACGGATACATCTACGTTACCGATTGCTTCACCCACCGCATCCAACGCTTCACCACGGAAGGGGCGTTCGTCTCGGCATGGGGAAGCTACGGTGAAGGAAGCGGCGAATTCGCTTGCCCGGTGGGGATCGCCGTAAGCAGTTCCGGCGAGGTATACGTCAGTGAATGCAGCAACCACCGCATACAGGCATTCACCGCCGAGGGGAAGTTTGTCCGCATGTGGGGAAACTTCGGCGACGGCGACGGCGAATTCAACTGCCCCGTCGATGTGACCGCGGATGATGGTGGAACGGTGTACGTAGTCGATTACGGCAACGACCGTATCCAGGGTTTCACTCCGGACGGGCGTTTCCTCACGAAGCTCGGAACCACGGGAAGCGGCAACGGGCAATTAATACGGCCCGAGGGGATCGCGGTCGACGCGCTCGGGCAGCTCTACATCGTCGACTCGGACAACAAGCGGGTACAGCGCTTCGCGCCGAAGAACAGGTGAGTATTGACATCCGGAAACGACCACGGTCGGGCGATGCGTCGATCTCAGAACGGCCATTCATCGACAACACGAACATCGGTAATCGTTCCATCCCGCATGTACCGTTTCAGTGTCTCGACATCGAGCGCCAGCCGGACCAGCTCGTCTACGCGCTCCCCCGTCAGTTGATCGAGCCTCGCCTTCGCCACGCCGTGCGCCGTGAGAAAATCGAGCAGGATCTCGAGTGTGCGCGGTTCGATCGAGCTCGTCGCCGCTATCTCCCCGAGGGATTTCGTGTTCGGCGATCGCTTCACTCCGGAAGGTTGAACCGGTTTGCCGTCGAGACCGAAAAAACGGGAGACGATGTCCTGTATAATCGCGTTGGAACCCTTGAAAGAAATCTTGTTCATTTCCCGTTGTCCGATCGTTGTTTCCCCGTTTGTTCATTTCCCGTTGTCCCACCGGCGCTTCCCGCCCGCCCGGCATCTTCCGCCAGCCCGATCTTGATAATCGGTCCGACGAGTTCCTCTTTGGAAACCTCCCGGTAGAGACGGTTCAGCGCGCCGAGTATCTCGTATGTCGCCCGCGTCGAGACGGGATCGGAGAGCATGATCTCGAGCCTGCTGTTCTGTGTGGCGACGAAGCTGTTCTCGACGAAAGAGTCACCGACATCCTCGAAGTAGAAACCGCGGTCGGATCCATCGACCGCCTGAATCCCTCCCGCAAAATCCATCAACATATTGAACCATAGACAGTTACAGACGCATTTGGCGCCCTCCAAATCGGCACGGTACAGTATCGCCCCATCGAGGCGGGCCCCGGCGAGATCGGCATCCTTGAGATTCGCCGCCATGAGGTTGGAGCGCGTAAGATCGGCCTTTTTCAGGCACGCCCGGTGCAGATTCGCCGCCATGAGGTCCGTGCGCACGAGGTTTGCCCCTGAGAGGTCGGCCCCCTCCAGGTCGGCCCCGGTAAGGAGCGCGCCGCCGAGATCTGCGCCCCTGAAATCGACGCCGGCAAGATCCTTCACCCTGATGTTGGCCCCGGAGAGATCGGGAATGATGCGAGGATTTTTCCCACGCCATGCATTCCACGCGGCAACTCCGCGTTGGAGCATCTCCCTGTGCATCTTATCAGCCATCTGCGCCTCGAACCTCACTCTCTCCCCGGCATCCGCATCCGGACCTTCCCGGGAGGGGGACCGCCCCCTCGTGCAGGTCCCCCTCGTGCAGGCACCTACTCTATCTAATGCATACCAAATATACGGCATGCAATCCAAATTTGTTTTTTGCCGGGCTCGGGGGGCGGGGACACCCTTGCCGACGAGCGGGCCGGCGGGCGCCCGAGAAGGGGGACGCACGGCAGATAGCCGCGATCCAAACCGGCAGCCGCCATCAACGTAAAAAAGCAAACATATTTATATATAGACACGGTAAGACAATTTGCATATTATTACAGGGAGGCAGATTATGCCCATCATCACGTTTCCTATTCCTGGAAGAGCCCGCGTACCAGAGAGTAGGGCATGATACATTCGCGTTCTCACGCTGTAATTCTAGCTCTAATGGTTGTGCTGTGTCTTGTTGCCGGTTCAAACCGTTCGTTCGGCGGCGATACGGCTGAGCGCGCCGCGCATCTCGAGGGGAAGATCGACAAGCTCCAGCGTGGCCCCACCATCGACGGCCGATTCGTCCATAATGTTGGGAATCTCCAGATGAATGTCACCAACTGGGGATTCTTCGGATCGCTGCCGAAGAGCCGTTACCCGATGGCGGATCAGCCGTCGGCGCAGTGGCCCTCCGGCTCCGGCATCGACTACCTCTACGCGGCCGGTATCTGGGTGGGGGCGATACTCGACGGTATCCCTTACGTATCAACGGGATACCCGGAAACCGAGTTCTACCCTCCGAACGACCCGCGGTGCACCATCTACAGGACGGCCGAAGGAGTTATCGGGGGCGACCGGCCGCCGCAGGAGGCAGATGACGACGCCGACGGCCGCAGGGACGAGGACTGGCTGAACGGATTCGACGATGACGGCGACGGTTTAATAGACGAAGACTTCGGCGCGATCGGCAAGCAGATGTTCTCCTGCTTCTACACGGACGACCAGGATGCCGCGTCCATCGTCTGGCCCGAGCATACACCGATGAACATCCAGGTCCGTCAGGAGAGCTACCAGTGGGGCGAGGAGGGGATGAACGATTTCATCGGCGTGCGATACTACGTTTCGAACATCGGCAAGAACTTCCTCAGCGACGCCTACATCGGCATCTACGCCGATGTCGATGCGGGCCCCCGCGAGTACGGCAGCTACCACATGGACGACCAGGTGGGGTACTGGGAAGGTGTCTGGTGCGCCCCCAAGGGGGATGGCGAATATCCGGTCATACTCCGCGTGGGCTACGTTTACGACAGCGACGGCGATAATGGGAGAACACCCGGTTACTTCGGCATCGCCCTGCTCGGATACCGGGTCAGCATGGGCAATTACGACTACCCCGGATTCTTCTCTACCAATCTCGGAACGTTCCGTGTCTTCCGCGGGCTCCAGCCGTTCGAGAACGGCGGGGAACCCACCAACGACTTCGAACGGTACTCCGTCCTTTCCCAGCGGCGGAAGGATCAGAACACGGACAGCCCCAACGACTACAAGATACTGATGTCGACCGGTCCCTTCTTTCTACCGCCGTGGGGCACGCAACCGATCGATTTCGCCTTCGTCTGCGGCGACGGCCTGGAGGATATGCTGGATCACGCGGCGATGGCCATGATCGTGTACATGGGCACGTTCTACGACGCCGACAACGACCCGCTGACCGGCGTGAATGGATGCGAGAGCCCCGTCATGGGACCGATAGAGAACTGGACTCCCGATCCCTGCAACAATCCCGACTTCAGGGTCGACGTTCCGGCAAAAACGATCTACTGGAGCAACATCGACTGCATCGAGGAACTCTGGCTGTGGAGAGATACCAACTGCTACAAACCGTTCGGCATCGACAAGTGGTACTACGCCACGGGAAAGCTCGGCAAGGAGGCGCGCGTCAACTGGGTCACCGGTTCGGCGCCGCCGCCGCCGAACCTTCGCCTCGTACCGGAGAATCACATGGTTACGCTGCTATGGGACAATTTCAGCGAGACTGCGCCCGATCCCCTCACCCTCGCATACGACTTCGAGGGGTACCAGATCTGGCGGGCGGACAACTGGCACCGGCCGTACGGCACGACCACTCTGAGCGGCCCGACGAGCGATCTCTGGCAGCTGCTCGAGATACGCGACATCGTCAACGGCGTTCCTCCCGATGTCGATTTCAAAAGCCCCTACTCCCAGGGAGGTTGGATATACGAACCGGTCGCCGGCATTCCCGACAGGGATCAGTATATCCGGATGTTCAAGGAGTCACTCTGGAATGCCCCGCTCGACTCCGTCCCCTGCCCGCCCGGTCTGACGCGGGAAGAATGCGATACACTGGAAACGATCGCACGGTACGATCTCGGGTATGAGGGCGGCAGACGGTACTACCGGTACGTCGATGCCGAGGTGAAGAACGGGTTGCCATACTTCTACTCGGTGGTGGCGTATGATCATGTCGTGCGGAATGGCGTGCCGGTATCCGCCGGCAGGTACAACGCACCGAATTCAAATTTCAAATATGTCGTTCCGGTCAGCGAGGCGCAACCCGCGGAGACGTACGACAGGAAAGAGGTATACATCGTTCCGAACCCGGTCACCAACCGGAATCTCGATCCGTGGCGTATGAACCCGAACAACAGCGATCCGACGGGTGTGAAGGCCGAATTCCGAAACCTGCCCCGCTGCATGAGCACCGTGAGAATCTATACCATTTCGGGCGACCTCGTGCAGGTGTTGCACCACGACGGCTCGAACGGCGACGGAACACTTCCATGGAACCTCCTGACCAGAAACGGTCAAGATATCGGGAGCGGCATCTACATCTTCGCCGTCGATCCCGCTGATGGGAACTTTCGCCGGGCGGTGGGGAAATTCGTGGTTATCAGGTAATCGCGAAACGAGAACTGTCGATGTGGTATAATAAGTATGCATAAAACGACGCATCGCGGAGAACAGCAGGTGATGCATTGAAGAAGCGTATCGACTTGAGACTCGCTGCAATGGCGTGCATATCCGCCGCCGTGTTGCTCTTCGGCTGCGCCGAGGACGTTTACTTCGACACGGGGAGGGAGAACCAACCGCCGACGGTGCGGCTGACAAACGGACCGCTCGAGGGAGACACCACGCTCTACCAGGTGCACTTTTACTGGGTGGGGTATGATCCGGACGGCACCGTCGACCGCTTCGAGTATGTCGTCGCATCGGGCGATCCGCTCGGATTCGATCCCGCGGATACCACGGGAGGCGACAAATGGACAGAAACCGACCAATCCGACCTCGTGTTCTCGGTCTCCGCGGACTCAATGGATCATGACGTCACGATCGACAACAATACATACACCCTCTACAGCAGAACCCACACGCTCTTCGTCCGGGCTGTCGATGACGGGGGATTGCGTTCCAAAGCGGCTTTCCGCTCGTTCACGGCCTTCACGCTGGCCCCCCACATATTCATCAATGAACCGGTACAGCTCAATCCCGGCAGCAAGGTCCAGTACCTCGGCCCGGTGATACATTTCAGATGGGTGGGCAAGGATCCGCTCGACGCCCCCTGGAACTACCAGGAGGTCGATTCGGTACGTTACCTCTACACGCGTCATAGCGGATTCGTTCTCGAAAGGCTCAACAAGCATCCCGAAATGTTCGAAGATCTGTGGTCGCCCTGGCTTCCCTACGCTGCGCCGAGCGACTCGGGAAAGGCAACCACCCTCGGTGACGACGAGACGATGGAGCTGAACAAAGTGTACATCTTCACCGTGCAGGCCAAGGATGAGGCGGGCGCGGTCAGCTCGATATTCGATGCCAGTACCAACGTCCGCTGCTTCATGGTGATGGAGCCGACCGGACCCATGATCACCGCCTACGAACCGTACCACGGCACGGCGCGATTCATAGGCACCGAATCACCGGTGGTTGTCGTGCACACACCGGCGGGACTGCCGATCAACTATAGCTGGGGCGGCGACGCAAGCCAGTACGGCAGCACCGTCTCGACCTATCGCTATGGCTGGGACATCAAGGACCTCGACAATCCGGACAATTGGGCCGTCGAGCCGAATCCGTTCCACACGGCGGCGCCGGAGAGGCGATTCTATTCGGGGATTCATTCTCTCTACATCGAGGCGGTGGACAATATCGGCACACCGACGATCGGCAAGATCGAAATCGACGTTGTTCCGCTCGTGATGGACCGGAACCTTCTCTGGATTGACGATTTCCACTCACTCGACTTCCCGCAGATCTCATACATGATGCCGACGGAGACCGAACACGATGCGTTCTGGACCGAGATATGCCTGCGCGCCGAAAAGTTCGACCCGGACACCGACATATACGACACGACCGAAGAGTTCTTCAGGGCGCCCAGCATCCAGCATATCTGGCGGTACAAGAACATTATATGGTCATACGGGAGCGCCCGGTGGGATTTCAACACGTGGATGCAGGTCATGGAGTACGTGTCGGAGTCGGATCTTTCAAGTGCCCCGTACACATACAACATTCTACAGTACTACATGTCCTTCGGCGGGCACCTCTGGACCGAGGGTAAATCAGACCGGGAGGGAGGACTCAGCGCGGTGCTTCCCCGGAAGTCGTACTTCAACCAATCGAACAGCAAGATTCTCGTATTTCCGTTGTACCTGAAATGCGAGATGATTACCGGGCCGGGATACGGCTGCGTTGACACGAGCGGCGTGAAAGCATTCCCCTACAAGAATTACTGCGTCACGATGCTGGACCGGGTGTACGGCGTAATGCGCGAAGACGCCGATATGCCTATTCGGACCATCGATTGGGACGCGATGACGTACGCGGTCATCGACACGCAGGATCCTGTCACCCTCGGCAACCCCGACCTCCCCGGGGAACTGCACCTCTGGGAGCAGGTCACGAGAACCGGCATGTTCTTCGACCCGCAGGTCCGCGGCTTCCATTACGTCGAACTGTACGATCCCAGATACTGGATGCGGAGAAACGGTTTCAAATCGCAGCACTGTTTTCATCCGATGTACCGCATAAAGGCGCGCAACTCCAGTTCCGCAATCAACGATGCCGTCATTGCGTTCTGGTCGACCAAGTACGCCGATGTACGGCCGGATCCACCCGGCACCGTCGCCGCTCCGAGCGTACACTTCGGAATGCCCCTCTGGTTCCTCGAGCGGGACGAGGTACGGGCGGTCGCCGATGCCATATTCAGGGAGTGGAATATTCTGAAGGCGGAATACGAACAACCGTGACCTCATTCTTAATGTAAGACACCAGGGGTCGAGATCGTGCAGATCAGCCCGGCATGAATTTTGATGATCACCACATCCGCAAGAAACATACTTCTCCCGCGTATGATTCGGACGGCTGCGATCTGCATAATAACCGCCGTCCTGTTCCTCGGCTGCACCGACGACGTCTACTTCGACCAGGGCAAGGAGAACAAGCCGCCGACGATCCGGCTGACCAACGGGCCGCTCGAGGGAGACACCACCCTCTACCGGGTGCATTTCTACTGGGTGGGATACGATCCCGACGGCACCGTCGACTTCTTCGAATACGTGGTTGCATCGGGAGATCCCGGCGGATTCGATCCCGCAGATACCACGGGAGGCGACAAGTGGACCGCGACCACACTCTCCGACATGATATTCGAGGTCT
>CBFCXB010000082.1:0-8633 GCA_965601905.1 uncultured bacterium
ATCCGGCACCGCGGCGGCGGTGGTGGAATCCGGCACCGCAGCATCGGTGGAATCCGGCACCGCAGCAGCGGCCGAATCCGGCACCGCGGCGGCGGCCGAATCCGCGCTCGCTGTCTCATCCCATTGCCCGGCGGCCGTGCCTGCGCCCGCGGCCGTTCCGGCATCACAAACGGAGATGAGGAGCACCAGCGTCAACGCGGCGACGGACCACCACAACGCGGCGACGGACCACCACTGCTTCGTCATCGCGCACCTTTCATCGCGCACCAACCGTCGTACAACGCGAACCAATCCTGCAATACGAGTTGCTCGGGACGGCGTGAGAGATCTATGCCCGCGAGTTGTCCCGACGCAAAGCGCGCCCTTGCATTTTCCACGCCCGAAGCCGCGCGAAGCACGCCGAGGAGCTTCTTGCGCCGCTGCGAAAACGCAAGCTTGAGGAAATCGAGAAAGCGCCGCCTGTCGGCGGGAGCGTCGGGGAGCTCCCGAGGCGTGAACCGCAGGACGACACTCTCCACCGTGGGACGCGGGCGAAACGAGCCGGGGCGGACCCGCAGCATGCGCTCGATACCGAGAAAGCTCTGTAGAAACACGGACAGGATTCCGCACCGCCTCTCCCCGGGGGATGCAATCACCCGCTCGCCGACCTCGCGCTGCACCATGCATACCGATCGCATGCACCCGCCGAGAAAGGCGAGGCCGACGAGAATGACTCCGGTCAGGTTGTACGGAATATTGCCGATCACCTTGTACTCTCGTTCGTCCCGGCGCGCAGCCTCGGCATCGAAATCAATCGTTCGTATATCCTCTTGTACAATTTCAACCTTCTCCCGTGCCCCGAATTGCTCCGCGAGGGAAAAGGCGAGCGCACGATCGATCTCGTAGGCGACAACGCGGGCTTCGCTCTCGGCGAGAAGCGATGTGAGAGCGCCCCGGCCCGGCCCGATCTCGAACAGCAGGTCCCCCGCACGCGGCGCGAGCGCTTCCACGATCCGTTCCGCCACACGGGGGGACACGAGAAAATGCTGTCCGAGGCTCTTCTTGGCCGAAGTCCCGTCCGGCTCACCCACCGGCAACCTCCATGGGCCCTGGTGTCGTATCGTTCCACCGCACCGCACGATAGTATCATAAACGGGCGGGGGAACGGACCCCGTTTTGCACGGAGCGGATTCCCGCGGACCGATCAGATGGCGGGTACGGACAGATGGTGCCGTCTCACGGTGAATGATGCGCCCGGTATCGCCTTGACGAGGGTGCCGCACCGTTCGAGATCCACTTCGGGGTAATCGAGCGCCGTGACCATGCATCGCATACGCGAGGCCGCCGTCTTCCTGATGAAATCGACCACGGCATCGAACGCGCCGGCGCCGGCATCGGGCCGGCACAGCGTCCCGTAGGCGTACCGATCGGGAGCGTTGAGGCTCACCGAGATCGTGGCGAAGTGCCGCTCGAGCTCGGGCACGATGTTGCGGCCGTGGATCATGTTCCCGTGCCCGTTGGTATTGAGGCGGAGGGGGAGCCCGGAGGCCTCCAGCGCCTCCGCGACCTGGAGCACCTCCGCCAGCCGCACCGTCGGCTCTCCGTATCCACAGAAGACGATCTCGCCGCAATCGCCGGCGTCGACGAGTCCCTGTGCGGCGGCAATCATCTCGCGAACGGTCGGATCGGTGACGAGGTTGAGATTGTAGCCGTACAGAAAGTTGTTGGCGCGGAGCCGTGAACAGAAGGTGCAATTGTTCGTGCATATGCCGGTCACGTTGATGTAACAGTTGTTCCGAATACGGTACGCGATGCGCGCGGGAAAATCACGTTCCCCGTGGAGCAGGGCACGATAGTTCGCTTCCGCCGCGCGCTCCACGTCCGCGAGACTCACTCCCCGGATCTCCGCCAGCTTCCCCGCCGTGATACGGACATACGCCGGCTCGTTCCGCTTGCCGCGGTACGGAACGGGGGGGAGGTAGGGACAATCGGTCTCGACCAGCAGGGAGCTGGAGGGGAGCCTCGCCGCGACGGCGGGCAGCTTCGACTTCTTGTAGGTGAGGGGCCCGCCGACGCCGAAGAGGAACCCGAGATCGAGCACCTCCCTCGCCTCGTCGATCCCCCCGGAGAAGGCGTGAAATACCCCTCCCGCCCTGTTCGCTCCCTCCTTGCGGAGGATGTCGATCACATCACGAAAAGCGTCCCTGCAATGTACCACGATCGGCTTCCCGAAGTAGAGCGCAATGCCGATCTGCCGCCTGAACACCTCGCGCTGCATATGGCGCGGTGAGAGATCGCGGTAGTAGTCGAGTCCGATCTCGCCGAGGGCGAGCACTTTTTTTCTCAGGATGAGCTGCTTTATCCTCGTCTCGAGAGCTTCGTCCCAGTGCTTCGCCTCGTGCGGATGGATACCGACCGCCGCGTACACCTCGCCGTACCGCTCGGTGAGCTCTATCGTTTCATCGATCGACGGGGAATCGTAGCCGACATTGAGGATCTCTCCCACTCCCGCCCCCCGCGCTCGGTCCAGCACGCGGTCGAGATCGTCCCGGAACGGCTCCATGTTGAGATGTGCGTGTGAATCGATCAGCATGAACGTCTACTCCGTAAACTGGGTTTCCGGGTCTTCCTGGATTCGCGGGAAGAGGGGTTGCGGCGTCCGGAGCCCCTCGACGCATACTTCGTTCGGCGGGAGGTCCCCGATACCGGTATCGGGGGAGCCGAGCTGAGAGAGCATTTCTTCCATCTTAACGGGCATGAACGGCGAGAGGACACGCCCCGAAACCCACAGAACGGCGACGAGCTCGCGCAGGACCTCGCGGAGCCGGTCGTGCTTCGAGCTCTCCTTGGCCAAATCCCAGGGACGCTGCTCCTCGATGAACCTGTTGGCGCGCTGGACCACGGTCCAGTACGCGCCAAGCGCCCGGGAGAACTCCATCCTGTCCATGTGCTTCCGGTAGCCCTTGAGCGCCCGCACCGTTTCGTCGAAGAGGAGCGATTCCGGTCCGAAGACGCCCGCGCCGAGTGTCCCATCGAAATATTTCACGATCATGGCCGTCGTCCGGCTGAAGAGATTTCCCAGCTCGTTTGCGAGATCGGCATTGTACCGGTTGACGAGAATCTCGATCGATATGTCACCATCCTTGTCGAACGGCACCTCTCGCAGGAGAAGGTAGCGGAGCCCGTCGGGGCCGAACACCGCCGCCATTCGCTCGGGATCGAGGATGTTCCCCCTCGTTTTACTCATCTTCTCCCCGGCGAGGGAGAGGAATCCGTGCGCGAAGACGCTGCGCGGGAGCTCCACACCGGCCGCCATCAGCATCGCGGGCCATATGATGCAGTGGAACCTCGTGATATCTTTTCCTATCACGTGAACATCCGCCGGCCAGAACTTCTCGAACAGGTCGTTCGTCTCCCCCCCGAATCCGAGGGCCGAGATGTAGTTCGTCAGCGCGTCGAACCAGACGTAGACAACGTGATTCTCATCTATCGGCAGGGGCACGCCCCAGCTCCTGCCGTAACGGGATATCGAGACGTCCTCCAGCCCCCCCCTGATCACATTGACCACCTCGTTGGCACGCGCCTTCGGTCTGATGAAACCGGGATGTTTATCGATATGCTCGAGTAGGGAATCACCGAATCGGGAAAGCGCGAAGAAGTAGTTCTCCTCGTGTATCCGTTTCGGCTCCTGCTTGTGCGTGGGACAGAGCCCGTCGACGAGATCCTTCTCGCTGATGAACTCCTCGCACGACTCGCAGTAGAATCCCTTGTACGTGCCCCGGTAGATCGAACCGTTCTCGTATATCCGCTTGAAAATTTCCGTGACGGCCCTGACGTGCCGGTCCTCGGTGGTGTGTATAAAATCGTCGTACGAGATGTTCAGCGCGCTCCACGCGCCCTGGAACACGCCCGACATCTCCCGGCAGTATTCCAGCGTATCCATCTCCCGCCGCTTTGCCTCCCGTTCCACGTTCGTGCTGTGCTCATCGTTTCCCATGACAAAGTGCGTCTCGTAGCCGAGGAGGCGCTTGTACCGCGCCATCGCGTCGGCGCCGATCTTCTCGTAGGCCGTGCCGAGATGCGGCTTCTGGTTGACGTAATCTATCGCCGTCGTGATATAGAACCTCTTGCGTTCCATCCGTTCCCTTTCCGTGCCGGTTGAAGAGGGGATCGCGGCCGGGCGCGGCGATACCTAGCGCTCCCGGTGCCTGTCCTGGTTGCCGCCGGCCTTCTCGTCTGCGGGCCCCTTGCTCCTCGGCTCCTTCCTCAATTCTTTCTTGAATTCATCGAGGAGGGCCTCGATCGTATTGCCGTCTGCGTCCGCCAGAATCACCGCCCGCTTGAAAATATCGATCTTCTCTATTCGGTGCTCCTGGCCGAAGCACCTGATCTTGCTCCCCACCTTTGGTATCTCCTTGGTGATCTCCTTGTAGTCGCGGAGCTCGTACATGAGGCAGCACATGAGCCGTCCGCATGCACCCGAGATCTTGGCGGGAGTGAGCGGCAGGTTCTGGTCCTTCGCCATCTTCAGGGTAACGGGCTCGAAATCCTTGAGAAATGTGGCACAGCACAACCGCCGGCCGCACATCCCCATCCCATCGAAGCGACGCGCTTCGTCCCGCACCCCGATCTGCCTGAGATCGATGCGCGTCCGGAAGATGGCCGCGAGGTCCTTGACGAGCTCCCGGAAATCGATCCGTCCCTCCGAGGTGAAGTAGAAGGTGATTTTGTTCCCATCGAACTGGTACTCGACATCGACCAGCTTCATCGGGAGTTTGTGCTCATCGACCTTCTCCTGGCATGTCGCCAGGGCATTTTTTTCCTTCTCCCTGATCTCCTCGAGAATCTCGAGATCGTGATCGGTTGCATGCCTGAGTACCTCTTTGAGGTCCGCATCGACATCTTCCTGATTCACCCGGGCGATCGAGATGATCAGCCCCATATCCTCGCCGCGATCGGCCTGCACGACGCAGTAGTTACCCGTCTTGAGGTACAACTCGCGTGCATTCGTATAGAATTCCTTTCTCTGGGCCTTGAACTGAACCTCGACGATCTCCATGACCCTTCATCACCTTTCATGGCGGCAACGGTATCTATTGCACGCGGCGGCGCGAAGCGCCCGCGCAGACGAATTTTCTAAAATACAATCTAATACCACTTGCCCGCCAAATCAAGAAGGAGGTGTGAGAGCGTCAGTTCCACATCCACATGCCGCCGCAGATTTCTCGAGGACTGCTGTATCTTTCTGAGATCCGCCGGCAGATCCCGTTCACCCGCCGTGCGCACCGTCCGTGCCCCGAACATATCCGAAAGCGCCTTTTGCCCGTCCTGCGACCCATCCCCCCGCATCAGGGAACGAATGACGAGGACCGCCTCACCGAGGAGCTGTTCGACCTCATCACGCGTATACCCGCGGGCGATCGCCTCCGATTCCACCAGCAGCTCCCGCCCCTTCGCCGCGTAGGCGAGCCCGATCAGCGTCGCTGCATCGCTCCGGATCTGAAGGAACCGTTCGTCGAGGAGCCTGATGCCCCTCCTGAGATTCCCCCCTGCAAGCTCCGCGGTCCGCTGCGCCTCCTTTTTCTCGACCGAATAGTATTTCACGAGGAATTCGGCGATCGCCCCGGCGGAGAGAGGCTCCGCTCGAAGCTCCTGGCACCGCGATAGGACCGTCGGGAGGAGCCGGTCCGGAAATCGCGTGACGAGAACAAGCACCGAAGAGGTGGGCGGCTCCTCGAGCAGTTTGAGAAAGGCGTTCTGCGCCTCGGCGGTCGCCAGGTGCGCCTCGTTCAGGATCACGACGGTGTGCCGTCCCTCGTACGGGTGTTTCGAGACGGCCTCGATAATGCCCCTAATGAGATCGATGCCGATGCTTCGGGCCCTGTTCCCGAACTCACCGGAACCGAAGAAGTCCCCGCGCCTGCTTTCAAGGAGGACCCGCGTCCCCTTCTCCGCCTCCCCGTACGGGACCGGAAAGACGAGACGAAGATCGGGGTGCTCCAACGTCGCCACCTTGCCGCACGAGGGGCATCGGGGATCACATGCCCCCGTCGACTCCCCGCAGTTCAGCATGGCTGCGAGCTCCACGGCAAGAAGCTCCTTGCCCGATCCCTCGGGGCCCGTGAAGAGGAGCGATGGGGGAAGCGTTCCACCGCCGATCATCCTCTCGAGCCGGGATCTGACCGCCTTCTGCGCGGTCGACACCATCCGTGCCGCGGATAGAATATCGATATACTTCCTCCTCTGACGGGTGATGCGGGATCCACCGGTGGGCGTCATCCTACCGTGCGAGCCACTCGGTCGGATCCAGCGCCTTTTTCGATTTCCTGATCTCGAAATGCAGGGGTGTCACGGTCCCCGATTCTCCCGCGCCCGTCTCGGCGATCACGCGCCCCGGCTCGATGATCTCGCCCTGCTCCACGAAAATACGCGATGTGTGAGCGTAGAGCGAATAGTAGCCGCCCCCGTGATTTACGATAATGCAGTTCCCATACCCCGGCAGGGCGCTGGCGTATTCGACCTTTCCCCGCGCGACGGCTCGCACGGGGGACCCGACCCGGGACTCGATATCGAGGCCGGTATTGAAAGTGACGGTTCCAAACTCGGAGTGCTTGAAACGGCCGAACGAGCGGACCACCGTTCCCTCGACCGGCGAGGGCATCTTCCCCCTGAGACGGAGAAAATCCTGTTCGCCGTAATCGCCCCACTGTTTGGCCTGCTCGAGACGGCGCTTCTCGAGCCCGTCGATGAGATCCCGGAGCTGTTTCTCCGCCTCGGCCAGTTCCTCGGCCTTCTTCTGGTAAACGATCTTGCGCTTTTTCAGACCCACGAGGGTCTGCTCCCGTTTGGCCTGATTATTCTTGAGCCTCCCGAGCTCGCTCTCCTTCTCGTCTCTCGCCACCGAAACCTCCTGGAGCAACTCGGTCAGATCCGCCTCCTGCCGTTCGATCTCGGTCTTCTTTTCCCGCACATTCGAGACAAGTGCCGCGTCCCGCTCGGCGATCAGGGAGAGAAACTTGTACCGCTGGAGGAGATCGGCGAAATCGTTCGCGCCCATGAGCTCCTGCCACATCATGCGCGGCCCCTCCTTATACATTTCCCTGACGCGCGTTGCGAGAACGTGAATGCGGTGTTGATAGACTGTCTCGTTGGTCTCGAGCTCACCGCGTATCCCCCGGACCTGCTCGCCGAGCATCGCTTCCTTCTCCGCGAGACCGTCGAGAAGTTCGCGTGTCAGGCTTTCCTCGTGTCCCAGCTTCTCCATGTACCCCGCAATGTCTTTCTCCTTTTCCTCCACCTCGCGTATCTTCTTGCGCTGCTCGGCGATGGCCTTGCGGAGCTTCTCTAGCTCCTGCTCCTTGCCGTGTATCCGCTCATCTAAGTCCTCCTGCTGGGCCCACGCGCGCGATACGACGAGAGGGGAGGCCGCGACGCAGACAATGAACAGCGTCGCGAGCCATCGTTCAATTCTTATGAGTCTCTCGATTCGCACCGGTGACCACACCCCGTATCAACGCTACATCCTGAGAAACCGCCTCATCGCGAGGAAGCTCCCCAGGGCCCCGAGCAACGCGCAGAAGACGATGAATCCCGCTGCCCACTCCGCTCCGAGGAAAACGAGACCAGACAGGTACCGCTTCGCAAACATGAATATCGCGGCGAGGAGCCCGACGGCGAGAAGCGAGGCGAATACACCCTGGAGGGCGCCCTCGATGATGAAGGGGACCTGGATGTACGCGTTCGTCGCACCGACGAGCTTCATCACCTCGATCGTCCGGCGCCGCGAGAGGATCGTCAGCCTCACGGTATTGGCGATGACGAAGACAACCGAGAAAAAGACGATAAAACCGATTCCGAGGTCCGTCATGTAAAATCCCTTCACCAGCTTCTCGCCCCGTTCGAACCAGCGCTTGCCGTACCGGACATCCTCGATCCCCTCCCATTGCTCGATCTCCTCGGCCATCCCGGAGAGAATGTCGCTCCGAAACATTTCAGGTCCCAGCTTCATGCGATACGCATCGGGAAGGGGATTTTCCTCCAACGAGTCCAGTACGTCGCTGTCGCTTCCCAGAGCCTCCCTGAAATTTTCCAGCGCCTCCTCGCGCGATATGTATATGACCTCCTCGACGCCGTTCATGCCGAGGAGGCGGTACTGCATATCCCTCGCCGCGCCGTTCGCAATGTCGCCCTCGAGATAGACATACACTCTCAGCTCCTCGCCGGCCCGCCCGATGACCCCGCTGATGTTGAGGGTCACGAGGACGAACACGACGAGTATCAGCAGCGAGAGCCCCATGATCACGATCGACAGGAATGTCGAGCCCTTTCGGCTTTTCAGCATCAGGGCCGACTCGTCGATGATGTATCCAAGCTCGCTCAGCCTCATCACGGCGAATACCTCCAGGTCGCGGAGCGTCCGTCGGCGCGAATCATCCGTCCTCCTCGATATCGTGCCCGGAGAGCCGGTCGGCCTCCCTGCTCACGCTGGAATCATCGATCCTATCGCGAAGATCGCCCACGTAGATCATTTCCTTGTCTTTCACGATCCGTCCGTCCTCCAGGTAAATGACCCTCTGCCCGAAGCTCCGCACGAGATCGAAATCGTGCGTGGCCATGAGGACGGCGGTGCCGGCCGCGTTGATCTTGAAGAGAAG
>CBFCXB010000083.1:0-8567 GCA_965601905.1 uncultured bacterium
GGAATGACGAGAGATCGGCTTTTCTGAGATCCCACAGAACATTCATGTCGGGCTCGAAATCGGGCACCGAATATACTTCATTCAGTTTCTCGAACAGATACTCTTTCGTGATTGAACCGATCACCGTGTGTGTTCTGAGATTGGCCTCTTTGTTGATATGAGTTATAAATTCCATATCAAGTGGACCTCCCCGTTGTATGCCCAATGTCCACAAAGCTGGAGTCATTTCATTCTACAGTTGTTTCTACGCGTAATCCACTGAAAAGTTAACGGGTTGACATGTAGTGACCGGCCCCCTTCGTGCCAGGCAGGGGCATGACGGAACGGATCCGGCAGCCGTATGCAGCTGCATGCAGCCGCGTGCAGCCGCGTGCAGCCGCGGATTTTGTTATTTATGCCTTGTGATCAGCACTATATTCGCGTCCGATGATCGATGGCGGTGGCGAACCAATTCTTGATATTCCGCCGATTCGTACCAGCGTTTGGCCTCGCGTTCGTCGGGGAATCGCATCAATACCGTACGCGAATACGGCCATTCCCCCTCGAGCATCAGCGGACCCTCGTCCACGGCGACGACGATCCCCTTGTACTTTGAAAATATTTCATCGTACCCATCGAGATACTTCTGATATTCGTCACGGTCATGAATTTTGATTTGGGCAATGAGATAACAGCTCACGACACTTCTCCCTGTCAGCGTACCGGACCCGACCGATCCGTCCAAACGTGCGGATCCGGTTACACGTCCCCGGTCAGCGTGACGCCCTTCTCCCTCAGGAAGTCACCGAATTTCACATCGACGCCGCTGATGTGATTGACCAGCCAGTTGATGAGAAAGGTATCGATGGAATGGGCGAGCAGGTTCGTCGCGCCCTCTTCCTCGTAGTCGCCCTCCAGGTTGGCAAGAGTGGTTTTGAACTCCTCATGCTTCGTGATGTGATCCTCGAGGCCGGGATACCCCTGCTCCTTCATGTGTTTCTCTTCCTCGGAGAAATGGAAATCGGTATAATCGATCAGGAATGTCAACGTTCTCGCGATCTCGCTCGGTCCCTTGTTGAACTCGATCGCACTGGACATTTCGTTGAGCCGCCGTATCAGCATCTTGTGCTGCTCGTCGATCAGGTCGACGCCGACGGAAAGTTTATCGGTCCACTTCAGTTTTGACACATGTCATTCCTCCTTAAAATCCTGCTCGTATGAATCCGCCCCCGATGAATTGCGGCTCAGCGGCAGCAAGATGCTGTCCGCTGCAGCCGTAACCCGGCGGCGTGGCGTGGAGCGTCCGCGCCACCGAAATGAATATAGGGCAACCCGGGCCCGGCATGCAACGGATTCGATGTCGAACCGAAATAGGATTGACTTTGAGCGATCGACCGGATATGCTGCGAGCAAATGTAGTAGGCAACCAATACTCTTTATAAAGCACTCGCTGGCGCGTGCGCTTCGTGCCACACCAGCGAATTGAAGCAGCAGCGTCCAGCGCCGCGCCGCCGCTGAACCGCAAATAATTAGGTGAACAACGGTCCATACGGATGTATCGCACACACATACGGTTTAGCGTTAACTTCCTTAAAATAAATGAAAAGAGGGAAAGACTGCGCTTGCTGCTCGTTATGTTCTTACTCTTGCTCCCCCTCTTCGCACATGGCACGGAATCCGATCTCCTCCTTCCCATGAGGCTCCGGCCGGTCATGGTCCACGAGTTCGATCCGGTAATGCGAAAGGATTATTTTATCGGCGACGTCGACAAAGACCACGATGATGATCTCCTGCTGGAAGGAACGCGAGGAGTTATCTGGTACCGAATAAAGGACGGCCAGCTCACCACCATCGACGAGGGACAGTTCAAGGCGCCTGGCAAGGTCGTCGGCGTGTGCGACGTGACTGGGGATGGCGTTCCGGAATTCTTCTTCAATGCCCCGACCCCCGAAGGAAACGTCATTTACTGCCACGACTGGTTCTCGAAATCCGGCTCCAAGCGACCACTGTATTCGCTCGGTCCCTACCACAAGCCGCTCGAGCGTGAAAACAACTACGGGGAAGGATCGATCGCCGTTGCGGATTGCCGCGATATCGACGGGGATGGCCGTTTAGAGGTTTACATCTCCTTCAACACATTCCAGCGGGAGCCGTACCCGCGGTCGCTGCGCGTCTTCGACGGCCCGACCGGCGTGGAGCTTCACCGTTTCGATATGGGCCCGCATCTGGCGTGGCTCAGCTTCCTCGAGGAACCGCAGCGGGAATCCCGCATCATAATCTCGACTTTTGCGGCGGACAACGGGGCCGAATGGAACGGCACGGCCGATTCACTGTCCTATGTATTCTGTTTTCACCCCGATCTGACACTAGACTGGAAACGGATCGTGACCGGGAAGGCCGCCTGGTGCAACACGGCCGTTGGAGACATCGATAACGACGGTGTGATGGACATCATCCTCACGCGAACATTGGGCAGCGAAGAGCTGAACGAGGCCGACGCCGGCGACACCTGGAGTGTCAGGCGGCTCGATCCCTACGACGGCGGCCGGACGGTCCGCGAGTGCACGCTCTACACGGGGGTCGACTACCCGCGGCTGGCCGATCTCGACCGGGATGGCCGCCGGGAGATCATTGTCGTGGGACAGGATTCCCACCTGTACATACTCGACCACGAACTCAACGTTCTGAAAAACATCGATCGCCGGTTCCACGACATGCTTCACCTCGTAGCCGATCTCGATCGAGACGGCTCCAAGGAGATCATCTGTTCAGGCGCCGGGATGTTATTCGTATACGATTGTGAAGGCGATTTGAAAGCGGAGACGCCGTTCAATCCAACGGAAACCACACGAAAAATAGAGATCGCCTCCGTTGAGGGGGAGACTTACATAACCGCCGTCAACGAACGGACCCTAAGCTTCTACTCGTACGAACAAAATCCGCTCAGCGCTCAAATCTCCGGATATCTCGAGCGGTTCGGGATGTTCAAGGGGGGCGCCGCGGTTCTCATTATCGTCGGAATAATCATCGGACTGACCGGTTCGTTGTTGTTGCTGCGCTCCTGCGTGCGCCAGCCAGGCGTCGACGATGACGAGGAGAAATCGATCGAAGCGAACGAGGAACTCCTCACCGCCATGACCGCGTACAGCCACGGCGGCGCATCCCTGCGCGTCATCAATCGACTCAGCTTTTACCTGACAAACTGGGAACGCGCGATGGAGAGCGGAGACGAGCAAAAGCGGACATTCGACGATCTGGTCTCGAGCTATACCGGTTCCATATTACCTGAATTAAAACGGATCGTAGTGACGGCAAAGAAAGCGGGAGTCGATCGGCAGCACCTCCAAGATATGCTCAACAATGCAGAGGGGAGCCGGGATGTTCTCGCGCGGCTTGTTACGGCACGCGCCGGCAGTGATGAAAACGGTGCCACCGCTGCAAATGCGCACTCGATACGGTGGACCAATGCATAGCCGCCGTTCGCGAGCACCTCCGATCCATCTTTCGATGCCCTATCGTCTCGGTCACGATACGCGCGATCTCACGGCGTCGCGAAGAACTCGAGCAGCTCGGCATCGAGCCGGCCGTGATCTTCACCGGCGCGGAGAATGAGTACGCATTCGTGTCATCACTCGTGTTCGAAAAGATCATGGACAACCTGACACTCAATGCCGTCCGCGCAATGGAAGATGACCCAGATGCAAGTCTCGAGATCGCCGTTACGAACGATAATATCTACCTGCAAATAGATGTGGCCGACAACGGCTGCGGCATACCGGATGGGGACGCAGAAAAGATATTCGACCGGCAGTACTCAACCAAGCCGGATGGCGGCTTCGGGCTCTACTACGCACGCGAGCAGCTCGCGCGGTTCGGCGGGAAGATTTTCGTCGAAGCAAGCTCACCCGATAGTGGAACGACCTTTCGCATTATATTGAGAAAATGATGAACGAAGATCGAAAACAAAGTGAACGCAGAATCAAGATACTTCTCGTCGACGACGATGAGGCGTTCGTCTCGGATATGACCCCGCTCATGATGGAGCGTTACGAGATGTCGTCCGCCCGCACTGGTTCCGAAGCCCTCGCTGTTTTCAAGAACGGAGAATTCGACGTCGTACTGCTCGACATCGGCCTAGGCCGAGGCATGGACGGATTCGAGGTACTGAAACGGCTGCGGGAATCCGCACCGGACCTACCCGTCATAATGGTCACGGGGAATACATCATCTGCATACGCGGTCAAAGCGATGAAAATAGGGGCAACCGACTACATAGACAAGAAACCGGATCTCAAAGCGCTCGAAAAGATTATCTCCTCGGCGCTCAACAATCTCAATCTTTCAAAGATCAACCGCGCTCTTCGCGAGGACCTCGACGTTCAGACGGGCACCATGGTCGGGAAGAGCGAACCGATGAAATCGCTTCGCCGCGAAATCCGTTTCGCCGCCGAGACATCGAGCCCCGTTCTGATCGTCGGTGAGACGGGCACGGGAAAGGAGCTCGTCGCGCGGGAGATTCACAGATTGTACAGTCCAGACGCTCCTTTTGTGGCGAAAAACTGCGCGGCCGTCCCCCAGCATACGCTCGATATGGAGCTTGTCGGCAGCGTGCCCGGGGCATTCACGGATGCCAAATTCAAGCAGGGGTGGTTCGAGATCGCCGGCGAGGGAATTCTCTTTCTCGACGAGATCACCGAGATCGAACCCTATCTCCAATCGAAACTCCTACGGATCGTGGAGGAACGTGTCTTCCAGCGCCTGAGTGAAAATAGAAACATTCATTTCAAGGGCAAGATCCTCGCCTCAACCAACCAAGATATACAAAAAGCGATTGCCGAGGGAAAACTCCGTCAGGATCTGTATTATCGGTTCAGCACGTTCGTCATACAGGTCCCTCCTCTACGCGAACGGCGCGGTGATATTCGATTACTCTCGGAACATTTCATAAGAGAAATAGCACGAGAGCTCAAGAAGCCCGCACCCATCCTGTCCGACGATCTCCTCACCCGGATCTGTTCGCACGACTGGCCGGGAAATGTTCGCGATCTCAAGAATGCCATCGAGAGATACATCATAAGCGGCACCTTCAGCTTTCAGATAGAGGAACCCGAACCGATTGAGCAGTCAACTTCCGGGGCGGGTGTTCATTGCATCATTCCGCAACATATTTTCACCATGTCGTACAAGGATGCGAAGAGAGGGGTCGTTCAGTATTTCAAGAGGAAATACATCGAGACCATCCTCGCCGCATGCGACGGCGATGTCCGTGAGGCCGCGAAGCGAATGGGAAGCTCCCGCTATGGCCTCCAGAAGATGATGAAAGAGCTCGGGATGTAGTCGATTAGGCTGCAACGCCTGTTGCGACGAACGATCATATAATCACCTGGAATAACTTCCCTCATATCCTATAAGCCATAATTAATAAGTCAGTTATAACTTGCACGTTGCATTATCAAATTATGGAATTATTTGGAACAATGGATGCAATA
Organism: uncultured bacterium; assembly: GCA_965601905.1. Classification (GTDB taxonomy): domain Bacteria; phylum Krumholzibacteriota; class Krumholzibacteriia; order Krumholzibacteriales; family Krumholzibacteriaceae; genus DATKWS01. Next base: position 5,469 of record CBFCXB010000083.1, read on the forward strand.
GTATTTATATGCAATCCAGCAAACGGTCCTTTATTCACCGGAGTGGTGGCCATGCTATTCTCCCACAGAGGTAGTTATGAAAACAGATTGAAGAATGAGAAATGCGGCAAACGCCACGACTCGAGAGAATCATCCGATCAGCCTGTGATCCTCATCGTAGATGACGACAATGAATTCATAGAAGACCTCCTTAGCTTTTGGAATCCCCCGCTACCTGTTCACATTGCCCGTTCAGGTGAGGAGGCGAACGAATATCTCGAAAATAATAAACCTCCCGCGCTCATTCTCCTCGATATTCATCTTCCCCGCTTTTTCGGTGAGATGGACTCCGAAGAGGGCCTCGCGATCCTCCATCATATTAGAACGCGAATCTCACCAAGCCTACCCGTGATCATTATCTCGTGCTTCGACTCACCCGAAATCATGCAGAGAGCGGAGGAACTCGGCGCACAGCGGTACTTCAAGAAACCGTTCGATGTGACCGTGCTGGAAGAAATGGTTTTACATCTTCTCGATACCAATGAGACAAACTGACATCACTATATTTCAATGGTAACACTAGAATATGAGACGAATATACGACCATCCATGTATAGTGCTGAGATCCGCATCACTGAAATCTCCATTATCGAGGCCCGTTACAATACGATAGCCCATACCCGCGCCAAGGTCAAATCCATTGCATCTTGAGGCGATTCTGTGAAGAATAGAATCATCTTCTTTATAGCCACCATAATTTCTTGATCCCCAGCTAATTCGCCAATACACACTCAGCATTTGATCCAAAAATGCAAAACCATCCTTTACCTGCGACCCGAAAAAACCGCTACCATCTATTTCTCTGCTATACCTGAATTCACCGTAGCCACACCACGATGAGAATTCAAACCTTGGAAATTCAAATGTAGATATCTTTGTATCAGGATTGAGATTAACATACAGTATGATGGCCGACTCGTTCGTGCCGTCGAGCCGGTACTCCGGTATCGTATCGCTAAACAGGGAAAATGATACCTTCGCTCCCACGCCGAACCTATGATTCATGAAATATGCGGACGATAAACCGATATTACCCAGTGAAGTTCCCGCGATATCATATCCCTTACCGGAAAGCTCCAAATAATATGTGATCTCTTTTTCATGTTCGGAGCCGTCGAAAATATCGATTAAATCCACTAAATCATCAAGCATGTCGTCGTCATCTTCTTCTTCAAATTCTTTCGACTCTGTTATGAAGGTCCATGTGCTGTCGCGCTCGAGAGATATACCGTTTGTATCTTCTATATCAGTTGTAACGGTGATTGTATATTCCGAGTCTTCACGCAACGTGCCCTGTGGTTCAAAAATCGCCGCCTTCTCGGAATTACTGAAAGAATACCTCCCCGTTTCCAATAATGATCCCGAAGTGAGGCTGAATGAATTCTGATCTACCGTTGAAGTATTTATCCGTCTATCAAAAGTTACCCGCGGCTGCACTTTACATGGAACACCGATATCGCCATTCTCGGGAAATGCGGATTCTATAGATAGCGGTCCGATAAAAGCGTCTTCAAAGGTAATTTTTACTACTGAAAAAGTACTGCAATATTCGAAATCCTTCAGAACGATTTGCAAATTATCTGACTCTATTTCGTAATACGAATGTTCCATATTCGCCTGAAGTTGATTTCCGGCGGTAACTTCTTTCGAACCAACACCATAATGCGGGCTCATGTGAAGAACCGATTCCACCCGTTCTCCGTATGGCATAGGCATCGTCAACTGGACTTCATTCACTGTATTGTTTTCCGAATTTATAAGATAAACCAGTCTGTACTCCTCACCGAATCCGCACGGCTTCGTATGCATGACGACATACATCCGGTCCATGCCGGGACCGCACGTTAAAAGATTGCTGCGATTCGTCACGCTGTGATATTGTGTCTCGAGAAGAGGATTGGCGAGCACCTTTTTCCATATAGAATAGAACTTTGAATAGACCCCATACATGGAAGAGCTGAATGTTTCATCGCTTGGCCCTTTTCCACTTTCTTCAAGAGCCTTATTCAAATCATTCAATCCTTTTTTATCGCCGCCGAACCAGAAGGAACACCGGTTTGCCCACGCAATCCCTATCTGTGCGAGCCGAATGTCTGGTGATTCAGTGTTGCAGCGCGGATTGAAATCGAGCCTCATCCCCTTGAAACTCCTGACATATGTGGCATCACACCATTTCGCCTGATATTCCGTGATTATCGGGAACAGATCGGTCGCGGAAGCATCCTCGCATGCAACTATTTCGTTCCACGGCACATAGTAATCGGAAGAGATGAGCGCTTTATTTTCATCGCCCCAGGTTTTTATTCTGTAACGGCAATACCGCAGGAATTCGCCAACGGCACCTTTTATATGGCTATTCCTTTCATCGCCGCTCAAATGCGTGGCCAAACCACTATTATTACCATCTCCGGCATACCAACTCTGATTCGGCTCACAGCCGAATACATATTCACGCCAGCAATCCTGCTGATCAATATCTCCCGCATTCTCATAATTAAAAAATTCCAACAGTCTTAATAGTGGAGGCTTCGCCAGTTCGGTCAGACCATCGGTTATATCGCATGAATAGATCACTATCGGTTTGGCATTGTCGATTAGAGGAAGGGGAAAAGGGAACGATACATTGTAAGGCCGTTGGGCAACTCTTCCGATATCATCGCAAAATATTGCATCGAAATCGTATAGACTTTTACTCACCAACTGCCCGAGTTGCGTTGAAATGTAGTATCTATAGCTTCGTTTGTCTGTACTAGGATCCAAGTGTTCCGGAGCTTCCGACTCCTTGCCCGGCCCATACAATGAAGGAGCTACGGCGTAATTATCAGGATTCAGATCGCGCAACCATACATCAGATAATACATTATCTATATATTTTAAACGGACTGGTTGTTGCTCCTTTTGTTCACTGGCATGTAATCTAACCCATGCCGGATCGTCTTCCCTGCCCGGCGGTATCGAGGAGCTCGATTCCTGCAGCAACGGACACGGTAGATCGCATGACTCATAATATCTCACCGTATTGTCGGGATCGTACATTCCCATGAAATCGACATAGGCGAT
>CBFCXB010000084.1:0-8550 GCA_965601905.1 uncultured bacterium
AATATTCCGATTGTTGGGAGACACCTCGATCGGCACCCGTTCGACGATCTCGAGGCCGTACGCCTTGAGCCCGATGATCTTTTTCGGATTATTGGTCAGCAGTCTTATCTTGTGGAGCCCGAGATCAGCGAGGATCTGCGCCCCGATTCCGTAGTCCCGCAGATCGGCCGGGAATCCGAGTTCCTCGTTGGCCTCGACGGTATCACGTCCCCGATCCTGCAGCGCATACGCCTTGATCTTGTTGACCAGCCCGATCCCCCTCCCCTCCTGCTGGATGTAGAGAAACACGCCGCTTCCCTCGCGCCTGATCATGGCTAGGGCACGGGCGAGCTGCTCACCGCAATCGCACCGGAGCGAGCCGAATACATCCCCCGTCAGGCACTGCGAGTGGACGCGGATAAGCGCGCTCGGCTCCTTCTCCGGTTCACCCATCACGAGGGCGATGCTCTCCGAGTGGTCGATCGTTCCTTCGTAGGCGATGAGCTTGAACTCCCCGTACCTCGTCGGCAGCACCGTCTCCGCGCGACGCCTGACGAGCTTTTCCATGCGGCGACGATACTCGATCAGATCGCAGATCGTCACGATCTTGAGATCGAATCGCTCGGCAATCGAGACAAGCTCGGGGGCGCAGGCCATCGTCCCATCCTCGGCCATGATCTCGCAGAGCACCCCCGCCGGCGTGAGACCCGCCAGGCGGGCCAGATCGACGGCGGCCTCGGTGTGTCCCGCGCGCCGCAGCACACCCCCAGCGGCCGCCCTGAGCGGAAAGATATGGCCGGGGCGCGCCAGGTCCTCGGGGCGTGTTCCGGGATCGATGAGCGCATGAATCGTCGCCGCGCGGTCGTACGCCGAGATGCCCGTCGTCGTACCGTGAACCGCATCGACCGATACGGTGAAGGGAGTCTGCATCTTCGCCGTGTTGTCCTGCACCATCATACCGAGCCGCAGCTCGTCGAGCCGCTCGCCGGGGAGTGAAACACAGATGAGCCCGCGCGCGTGTCGTGCTATGAAATTGACATCATCGGGCGTCACCTTCTCCGCCGCCATCACGATGTCCCCCTCATTCTCCCTGCTCTCGTCATCCGTCACGATTATCATCCTGCCGCTGCGGATATCCTCGAGCGCTCCATCGATCGAACTGAAGACACTCACCGTACATCACCTCTCTGCATCCGTTCCACGAATCGTTCCACATACTTCGCCAGTATGTCGACCTCCACATTCACCTTCGCGCCGACGCGCGCGCCGGTGAGATTCGTGTTTTCCCATGTATGCGGAATAATATAGACGTCGAATTTTCCCCCGCCGAGTCTCGGTCCCACCGTGAGGCTGATGCCGTTCACCGCGACCGACCCCTTCGGCACGAGGAATCTAATGATATCGTGCGCGACCGCGATGCTCAGCATGCGCGAGGGCCGCGATACGCGCGTCACCGTTCCGAGACCGTCGATGTGGCCGCTGACGATATGTCCCCCCAGCCGGTCCCCGGGCCTGAGCGCGCGCTCGAGATTCACCACCGATCCGGCCCGGAGCATGCCGATATTCGTGACGCGGAGTGTCTCTTCCAGCAGATCGCACGAAAACAGTTCGCCGTCCCGCCGAGCGACCGTTTGACAGGCTCCGTTCACGGCGATACTCTCACCGAGCATGAGTCCGTCGAGCGTGGATGAAACGGTGAGGCGCGCACCGCGGCCCCTCAGCCGAAGCGCGACTACCGTTCCCGTGCACTCAATCAATCCCGTGAACAAATGTCCCCTCCTCGGTCACGATTCGAAGATAGTCGGCAATGCGTTTATGGTCGTAGACCAGCGCCGCATCCACGCCGAGTCGATCGAAATGCACCGGCACCAGAGTGTCCGGTTCGAGCCACACCGGCGCGGAGCGCTCCCCGTACCAGGAGAGACCGGTTGTACCGGAAAGCAGGGGCGCAAAGAGCAGCACGAGTCGCTCGAAGAAGCCCGAGCCGATCATGGACGTCGCGATACGGCCGCCCCCCTCGACCAGTACCGAGCCGATGTCGCACAACGCGGCATCGTCCAGCCACGCCGCGAGATCGATCTCACCATCCTGCGAGGGCAGCGGCCGAACGACGGCGCCGGCCTCCTCGAGGCGGGCGCGCCGCCCCGTACCCGCTCCATCGCCGCAGTAGAGGATCACCCGCTCGCCGCTGGCGAGCCACCGGTGGCCGGCAGGAAACCGCAGCGCCGCATCGAACACGATGCGGACCGGCGGCGGAAGCGTACCGCGGCAATATCGTCGGTCGAGCACCGGATCATCCGCCTCGATGGTACCGATCCCGACGGCAACCGCCTCGGTCCAGGCCCTCAGGTAGTGTGCGTACCGGCGGGCGGACTCCCCGGTGAGCCACTCCCGCCCTTCCACGGTGAGACGGCCGTCGAGCGTGGAGGCGAGCTTTAAAACAACGAACGGCCGTCCGGTGATGCTCCGGTGCACGTAGGGAAGATTGAGCTCGAGCGCCTCGCGGGCGCCGATCCCCACCGCTACATCGATCCCTTTTTCCCTCAAGATGGCGGCGCCCTTCCCTCTGACGCGCGGGTCCGGATCGTAGATACTGAAAACCACACGCGAAATTCCGGCTTCGAATATCGCCTCGGTACACGGGGGGGTCTTTCCGTAATGACAGCAGGGCTCGAGGTTGAGGTACATGGTTGCCCCGCTCGTCCGTCCACCGGCCCGCCCGATCGCCACCCGTTCGGCGTGAGGCGCGCCGGGACCACGGTGGTACCCCTCCCCCACGATCTCGCCGCGGGAGACGACGACGGCGCCGACCAAGGGATTGGGAAACACGACACCGAGCGCCCCCTTGGCGAGCGTGAGCGCCCGTTCCATGTACCGCTGCTCTTCGATCACCGTCGCAACCCTCCACGGAGCCGTGCGAAAGGAACCTCTACTGATCCGTAACCTCGGGGAATGATACCTGATGGGGACTTGCATCGTCCGGCGAAACCGCACGGCGCAGCCGAAGCAATCGAAACCTTCTCCCATCCAGACTATGACTGTCGGCACCGGAATTCCACCGGTTCGGTGAGCTGACGCTCATTCGCGGGCTTTCACCGCCGGTCGGGATTTTCACCCTGCCCCGAAGGTCCCGGAGACGAACGGGTATAACCACGTCCGCTCAACGGTAAAAAGGTATAGCAGACAGGCTATTACTGTCAAGCCTGTAATGTGATAAATCCGGGAAAGTTCGTTTTATGAAATTGAAACGCCCACTCACGGCGCACCCGACTCACGGCTCCGCCGGCTCACGGCGCCGACTCACGGCGCACCCGACTCACGGATCCGACTCACGGCGCACCCGGCTCACCAACGATCGCAGATACGAATGTCCTGTGATCGAACGGCTCGATATCCTCTATCCCTTCGCCCAAACCGGCGTACAGCACCGGAATCCGCAGCTTCTGCTGGATCGGAATCACCGCCCCCCCCTTGGCCGTGCTGTCCAGTTTCGTCAGGACGAGACCCGTGATCGGAATCGCCCCGACAAACGCTTCCGCCTGCATGAGACTGTTCTGCCCGAGGTTGGCATCGATGACGAGCCATGCCTCGAGCGCGATCCCCTCGATGCGTGTCGAGAGAACACGGAAGATTTTCTTCAACTCCTCCATGAGGTTGGTCTTTGTGTGAAGCCTGCCGGCGGTATCGACGATCACGGTGTCGATGCCCTTCGAGCGCGCCGAATGCACGGCATCGAAGGCGACGGCGGCCGGATCGGCGCCCATCCGTTGCTGGATGATCGGCACACCGGCCCGATGCGCCCACAGCGCGAGTTGCTCGTTTGCGGCCTCCCGGAATGTGTCGCAGGCCGCCAGCAGAACGGAGGCGCCCTCACCCTTGAACCTGTGGGCCAGCTTGCCGATCGTCGATGTCTTTCCAACACCGTTGACGCCCACGATCACGATCACGCGGGGGTGGCCCTCGGGATGATCGGGGACAGGCACGTCATCGATGATCGTGAGGATCTCGCCGGCGACGAGCCTGAGATACTCCTCGCCGTTTCCCGTGCTCGAGCCGGCCCGCTCCCGCAGGCGTTCGATGATACGCTCCGTCGCCTCGACGCCGAGATCCGCCGAGAATAGCAATCCCTCGATATCATCGATCACGGTATCGTCAAGCGTGCGGGAGGCCAGCATGGACCGCAACGGATTCATGAGACGTTCTTTGGTTCTCCTGAGACCCTGCACCAGTCTCTTCACGGAATACACCACCGATCAGTTCGAGGAAACCGTGGATTCGGCGTACGCTTTGGCGGTCGGCTTCTGTCGGCTCAACACCTCTTCGATCTCGGTCAGGTCGACCGATACGACGCGGGAGACGCCCTTCTCCTCCATGGTCACGCCGTAGAGGAAATTCGCCACTTCCATAGTACGTTTGTTGTGCGTGATGATAATGAACTGCGTATCCTTCTGGAACTCCGTGAGCATCTTGACGAACCGGCCTATGTTGGCCTCATCGAGAGGCGCATCAACCTCGTCGAATATGCAGAACGGACTCGGCTTTGCCTTGTATAGGGCAAAGAGCAGGGCCATAGCCGTGAGAGCACGCTCCCCCCCCGAAAGGAGTGAGATCTCCTGCAAGCGCTTCCCCTTGGGCCGGGCTGAAATGATGATGTCCGCTTCCAGTGGATCGCTTCCTTCGCCGAGCGAAAGACTCGCCTCGCCCCCTTCGAAGAGCACCTGGAACGTCTCCGAGAAATGACCCCGAACCATCTCGAACATCTCGATGAAAAGCCGGCGGGCCCTTCGATTGATCTTCACTATCGCTTCCTCCAGCTCGCGCTTCGCCGAGACGAGATCCTCCTTCTGCGCATTCAGAAATTCGAAGCGCTCCCTCTTCTCCTCGTATTCATCGACGGCGGCCAGGTTCACCGCTCCGAGACCCTCGAGTTTTCGTTTCTCCCTATCAAGCATCTCCCTCGTTACCTTCCGCTCCTCGTCGTCGAGGGTAACCTCCATGCCGTCGAGATAACAATGCAGGTTCTCGCCGTATACCTCCACACCCTTTTCGATGAGTGCGTTCATACGCGTCTCGAGAGTGTTGAGGCTCAGCTTGAGCTCGTTCTCACGGGCGAACATGCGCTCCCGCTCGGCCTGCTGTGCCTTGAGGTCCTTTTCCATCCGAGCTATCGCACCGTTCTTTTCCTCGAGCACGCCGGTCAGCGCATCGAGCTCTCCCTGGCACGAGCGTTCCTTCTCCAGCAATTCCTTTACGGCACCTCGCCCTGCATCTATCTCTTCCTCGAGCCGCGTTGTTTCCTCCCTCGATGCGGCTATCTCGCGGTTCCGCTGCTCGATGATCGCGCTAAACTGCGTTTCCATCTCACGTAGTCCTTTGACCTCTTCCCGTTTCTTCTCGACATCTCCTCTAAGTGAGGCGCACGCGATCTTCATCTCGGTCAGGTTCCCCTCGATTTCGACGCGCCTCCGCTGGGCCTCGGCGAGCTGCGAAGAGCATTCATCGACCTCCGATATTTCACCCGCGCCCTGCTGCATCTGCAAGGTAAGCCGCTTCTCCTCGAGCTTCGACAGTATATCCATCCGGGACTCTTCCATCTCCTCCAGCGTCTGAAGCATGTGTGAGCGCTGTTCACGTCTGGCGATATGCTCGCGTTCAACCTCCCGGAGTTCCTCCCGTTTCGCCGCGAATTTCTCCCGCAGCCCGGCAATCACCGTCTCGAGTTCCTCCATCTTCACCACGAGGGATTCTTTCTCTTCCCTTCCCTCTCGGCGCTGCGCCTCCAGCCGGTCAATCTCTTTTTGAAGTGTATCGATGCTATCTGCGATCCTGTGTATCTCCTCCATCCGGCCGAGCAGCGATATCTCCTCTTCCCCCGAACCGGTGAAGTAGATCCCTTTCCCCCTGCAAAAATAGACTCCGGAGAGCGTGACCGCGTCGCAGTGCCGCCCTTCTCCGGTCCGCATGAATTCCTGCGCCTCTTCCACCGTTGCAAAGATGTACACGGCGCCGAGCAGGCTCTCGACGAGCGTGGATCCCTCCCCCCCGATCGATACGAACTCGCTGAGACGGCCCAGCGACCCCGCGTACTCCTTACGCGCGGGCGTCTCATCCACCGGCCCGGGATACTGCACGAAGAGACGGACCCTGCCGAGGTTTTGGCTTACCAACTCCGATACGAGCGTGATCGCGTCTTCGAGGCGTTCGACCACCACGCCGTCCTGCAGGCCGCCGAGTACCGCTTCAAGGGCGGAGAGATACTTCTCGTCGACCATCAGGAGATCGACGAGCGAACCCTTGACCCTCGCATCCCCCTTGGTAAGCACGTGGCGGGCGCCCGAGGGGAATCCTTCGAAGTTCTCCCGCATTCTCGACAGGAGCTCGTGCCGGCTCCGCAGCCGTGCGTATTCCGCCTGTTTGTGTGAAAGGCTCTGTTCCCGCCCGGCGAGCGTTTCATCGAGTGCGCGAATAGATCCATTGATCCGTTCCCGCTCCTTCTCGGCGCCGACGAGCTGATCATTCAGCTCCTCGAGCTCCGTCTCCTTGATCGTCCTGACCGATTCCCGCTCGCGCACATTCTTCTCCAGGACGAGTATCTTGTCCCGCATTTCGCCGGAACGACTGTCGATTCCCGAAAGCACCTCCTCGAAATGCTCCAGCGTGCTCCGGGCCCTGACCTGATCCTGAAGGAAATCAAGCTGCGTCTGCTTGAGCTCCATGAGACGCTCACCCAGCCCTCCGGCCACATCGCGCACCTCTGCATATTCCGTCTCCAGGGTTACGATGACCGAACGCTTCCGTTCGATCTCCCCTTCGAGCGATTCGCACGATGCAGATACATCAGCGATCCGTTCGGCGATCTTTTCGAGGCGCAGCGTCGCCTCCCCGATCTCGCGCCCCGCCCGCTCGATCATACGCTCGGCCTCTCCCCGGCGCTCGGTGAGCTGGATGGTCCTCTCTTCGAATTCCTGTAGGGTGCGCCTCTCCTCGTAACGCTTGTTCTGAAGCTCCCGGTGCTTGTTCTCCATCGAGAGGAGATCGAACCGCTGCTGCTCGACATGCTTCTCGGTCTCACCGAGTGAAGCGTGCTCGTGTTGAGAGCAATCATGCGCCGCAGCGAGCTGCTTTTCCAACTCGCGCCTCTCAGCGACCAGATTGGAGAGGTCCTGCCGTATGAGCACGAGTTCCCATGACCTGATTCGATCCTTCAGTGTGTTGTGCCGTTTGGCCTTGCCCACCTGGTAACGCAGTGATCGTACCTGTTTGCCGAGTTCCTCGAGGATATCCTCCAGACGTACGAGATCGTTCTCGGTGAGCTTGAGTTTCCGCCGGGCCTCCTCGCGTCTCATCCGGTACTTCACGATCCCGGCGGTCTCCTCGAACATCTGGCGCCGCTCGCCGTGGATATCGTTCAATACGTAATCGATCATCTCCTGTTCGATAACGGCGTATGAGTGGCTGCCGGTACCGGTGTCGGCGAAGAGTTCCCTGATGTCCTTGAGCCTGCACGGCGATTTGTTGATGAAGTACTCGCTGATGCCGGAACGATAGACCTTTCGCGAAATCGTTATCTCGGAATAATCGAGTGGAAACACACCCTTCACGTTGTCGATCGTCATGTTGACCTGTGCGTAACCGGTGGGTTTGTGAACCTGCGTCCCGTTGAATATTACGTTCTCCATCTTGTTGCTGCGAAGCTGCCGGGGACTCTGCTCGCCGAGCACCCACCTGACGGCATCGACAATATTTGTCTTGCCGCAACCGTTCGGTCCGAGAATGGCGGTGATACCCCCCCTGAATTGTATGGTAATCGGGGACATGAACGACTTAAACCCGACCAGTTCCAGTCTCGATAGGCTCACCAGGCTCTCCCTTCACGATTGACGACGACCACAGCCTACTTCCGCTCCTTGAGCTCGATGATTCGCGCATACCCGACGCCCGAGAGATCCATCAGTTCCGCGCGTGCACGCATCGCTTTCTCCCTCGACGCGTATTCCCCGACAAGAATGCGGTACCACTCCTCGCCCCTGATGGCCACGGCAATGATGGCGACGGTGTATCCCTTCTTTTCGAAATGCTCTTTCTCCCTGCCCGCGCGGGTGATATTCTTAAATGAAGCGACATGAATTGCGAATGTGGCGCCTTGAGCCTCTTCGCCCGTCGCGGGTGGCTCCTCCACGGGCTCCTCCACGGGCTCCTCCCGTTCGGCGGGAGGCGACACCTCCTCCATTGCTCGTTCGCCGGCCTCTTGCTGCTCGGCGGGTTCCACCGATCCCGGCACGGGTACCCGAGCCCCCGCCGTATCCACACTGGAGCGCGCCGCGCTCTCCTGCTCCGCCTGTCCGCTGGCCGCCCGGTCACGCACATCCCGCTGTTTCTGAACGAGCTCCGTTCTCTTGTCCGCATCGCTCCGTTCCCTGACCGAGCGGTCGATGATCACCCACCAGGAGACGAAACCGATGATTATTACGGCAACGGCGATCGTCACAATACGCGGAATATTCAATCTTCTCCGGCCGCTTTCTTCGGGTTCCTCGATCTCGTACTCTTCTGGGTGTTCCTGCTTGTACT
>CBFCXB010000085.1:0-8422 GCA_965601905.1 uncultured bacterium
TTTAAATATTAAAACTGGGCGGCGCGAGTCCGCGGGTTGGTGGTGTTGCGCGCCGTGCCGCGCGCGCGGCGAGACTCGACTGCGGCTGGGGAGCGGGACAAACTCGCCGGAGAGCAGGAGAAGCTGGGAGACGAGACGAAACGATTCGAGAAGGATCTCTCCGCATTCGCTGAGCAGCAGCGTGACACATCGCTCCAGGCCGATATGGAGCGTATCGTGCAGAAAATGTGCGAGCCCTCACTCGAGGAAAAGATGCGCAAGGCCGCCAGCCAGATCGAGAAGGGGACGCAAGAGGAGGCAGTGCACGCAGGGCGGAGCTATGGACCAGATGCTGAGCCTGTACACGTCGCTGGGCCGGTGCCAGAATTGCATGTCGATGGCGATCGAGCGTGCGGTCATTGAGGCCGTCGAGCGGTTGACGAGGGAGCTTGTGACGGCTTCGAAGCTCGAGGAGGGGCTGGTCGCGGGTCTTCGGGCGGGCGGCGATGAATCGGACCGCGGCGATCTGATATCCGATCAGGTCGTTCTCAAGCAGGCGACGCGCACGATCGTGGAAGATCTCTACCGGCTTGCGCGACGCACGATGATGATAAAGGGCGGGGTCTTCCGCCATCTCGGGGGAGCGCTCGCCGAGATCGACCGTGTCCTGGAGGGGATCGAGCAGAAGAAACTCGGCGAGGCGTCCTCCTCCGCGGGAAAGGCATACCGCGAGATGAACCTGGCGGCGGTCGAGCTTCTGCGTTCAACCGCGTCCAGCGGCGGCTCGAGCGGGAGCAGCGGCGACAAGATGCAGATGATGCTCGAGCAGCAGATGTCGATCGATCAGCGGCTGAGACAGATGTTCAGCCAGGGCGATCCGAAGGGGTGGTCGATGGAGGAACGCGCGGGCATGGCTCGCATCGCGGCGGAGCAGCGTACGATGAAGGAGCTGCTCGAGCAGATCGCCGAGGAGAGCGCCGGGTCCGGCGAGTTGCTCGGCAGGCTCGACGATGTCGCCGGGGAGATGGAAGAGCTGGCCGAGCGGCTCGAGCGGGGTGAGCTGGATAATGAGCTTCTCGAAAGGGAGGAACGGGTCCTCAGCCGGATGCTCGAATCGCAGCGCTCCGTGCAGCGCCGGGACTACAAACGCGAGCGGGTCAGCACTACGGCGGATGATATCCGTGCCATCGATCCCGGCATCCTCGAGGGTGCGCATGACGACGCCGAGGTTATACTCGAAATGATACGGCGCGGGATGCAGGAGAAGGGTCCTGAGGAGTACGAGGAGCTGATACGGCTTTACTTCCGGGCCCTGTCGAAACAGGTTCGGGAAGGGGGACGGTGATGCTGCGCATCGTCGCGGTTCTCGTGCTGTCACTCTTTCCCCTGTTGCAGCGCTCCGTGAATGCGGCCGCCGGGGAAGGTTCCGTCTTCCCGGCGCCCGGGATCGTGACGGCGCGCCCGGCGCATGCCGCGACGAAGGGGCGGGCCGATACGCTGCGTGGCCAGATCAGGAGGGAGATCGATCTCTCCCTCGAACTGGACCGCGCGGGCAGGTTGATCAACGAGAAGCGGTACGGGGAGGCGATCGCCGTCCTCGAGCGCATCAGTATTGCCTATCCGGGGATCGACACCGCCGCGGAGTTTCTCGCCGGGTGTTACCTCAGGACCGGCCGGCCCCGTGATGCGGTGAATCTTCTCAAGGCACGGCTCCGGTCCAATCCGAGCAATTTCTCCTTCGTGCGCGATCTCGGGCACGCATACCTCGACCTCGGCCGGAAGGAGAAGGCGATCGAGGTCTGGGAGCGGTTGCTGACCGATGAGGAGAAGCATTCCAGCTATTACGGCACCATTGCCAAGCTCGAACAGGATGCCGGCCTGTACGAGGAGGCGCTCGGCACCTACCGGCGGGGGCGCCGGTTCAAACGGCATTTCCTCCGATATACCAGGGAGATCGTACGCCTCGAACGGCTGCTCGAACGACCCCATGCGGCATTCCGCGAGGGACTCGCCTACCTCGACGCGATGCACGAGCCGAGGATCGAGCACACGCGGTTTCTCTCCGAGATCTTCCGGGATGCGGGCGCTCCCTCTTCTTCCTATATCGCCGCGGTTGATTCCGCGGCGTCGGCCTCGACGGCCAACTCGAGATTCTTCGCGCTGTTCGCCTCACTGCTGCTCGTCGAGGCGTCGCGATATGACGAGGCCCGGGCCTTCATTACCGGCGGCGATTCGCATGCGTTCGGCGCGGATGAGTTCTACTCCTTCTTGAACGCCCTGGCCGGCATGGATCGGAAGGCGGTCGAGGCGCCGTTCCATGATTTCTTCGATAATGCGCTCGACATATTCCTCGCCCGCTACGGCGATTCGCCGATCGCCCCCGGCGTGCTGCTTCTCGCGGCCCGGTACCGGTGGGGGGAGGCCCGCGGACGTGGGGCGCCGGACAGCGTGCGCGTGCGGGAAGTGATCGCCCTGGTGGACAGCGTGATCGCACACCCGTTCGGCGCGGCATACATCGAGAATGCCATGATTGCGAAGGCGATCGTTCAACTCGAGGGGCTCCGGTCGCCGGAGCAGGCGCTCATCACGCTCGAGAATATACGGTGGCGCGGAAAGGAGCAGCGCTACAGGATCGAGGAACTGCGTCTCCGCGCTCTCCTTGCCTCGGGGGATTGGCGGCGTGCGAAGAAGTGGATGGATATATCTGCCGTGAGCCTTGATTCGACGATCGCCATCCACGCCCGCTACGGCCTGGGAAGACTCGCCTTTTTCGAGAGGAATTACGGTGAGGCGGTCGAGATACTGTCCGGTCTCGCCGAGAAGCATCCCGCGAGCGCCTGGGCGAACGACGCCCTCGAGACGGCGATGATGACGAAGGCGGCGCTCGACGAGGGGACGGGCGCGCTCGATCTCTATCGCGCGGCCGTGTTCGCCGGCGAACGGGGGGAATTCGCGGCGGCGATAGATTCGGTCGTATCCCTACGGGAGCGTTACCCCGCATCGATCATCGGCCCGCGGGCGCTCTTTCTTCGTGGGGAATACGAGGAATCGGCCGGACGCCGGGAAGAGGCGGTGGATACATTCTCGCGCCTCGCGGAAACGTACCCCCTGCATGAGCTCGCACCACGCTCGCTCGAGCGGATCGGGCTTCTTCTCACGAAGGCGCGGCCCGAGGAGGCGCAGAGGCGGTTCCAGCAGATCATGACGCGCTATCCCAACGACCCGTTCCTCGAGCGTGTTCGTATGCATTACATGGCACTGCGGAAATCGATCGATGGGGGAGGGGAGTAGCGATGCGGGGGACATCCAATGCATTGCACGGAACATCCAATGTGACACACGGGACATCCAATGCATTGAGTGAGGCACCCGTTGCAGTGAAGCGGCGCCCCCGCGCTGTCCCCGCCCTCATCGCGCTCGCGATCGCCTGGCTCGTATTGGCGCCCCGCCCCGCCCGGGCCGAGATCCTCGTTCCGATGGACCTCTCCCAGAGCAATCATCTCAAGGCCTACGGCCTCGCGTACCATATTCTCGAGAAGGGTGAGAATGCGCGTTGGCTCCTGAACTACCGCGGCGGCGCGTTCCTCCTGCCCGACCGCGCCGATGTCGCCCTCGAGGCGCAGGCGAGAGGCGTGACGATCACTCGCGTCGGAGGCGCCGACGCGGCCGCGATCCTCCGGGAGATCGAGGAGGGAAATATGGAGATCGTGCTGCTCGAGAAGGCGCCGAGGATCGCGATCTATGCACCGCCGAACAAACAGCCGTGGGACGATGCGGTGATGATGGCGCTCGACTACGCCGACATCCCGTACGATATCCTCTATGACGCCGAGGTGCTGCGCGGTGAGCTCTCGCGCTACGACTGGCTCCACCTCCACCACGAGGATTTCACCGGCCAGTACGGCAAGTTCTACATGGGATTCCGCAACAGCGAGTGGTACATACAGCAGCAGATCCTCTTCGAGAAAATAGCGGCCTCGCTCGGGTTCGACAAGGTCTCCGAGGAGAAGAAGGCCGTCGCGCGGGCGATCAAGGAGTACGTTCGCGCCGGGGGCTTCCTCTTCGCGATGTGCTCCGCCACCGATTCGATCGACATCGCCCTCGCTTCGGAGGGGATCGATATCGCGCCGCGCGAGTACGATCACGACGGTACGACGCCGAACTGCAACGAACTGCTCGATTACGGCAGGTGCTTCGTGTTCGAAAAGTTCCGTCTGATCATGGACCCGTACATATACGAGTTCTCCGATATCGACATGACGGCAATGGCGGCGAAGCGGGGCGAGCCGAGGGATTATTTCACCCTGTTCGAGTTCGCGGCCAAATACGACCCCGTTCCGACGATGCTCGTGCAGAACCATGTCTCGGTGATCAAGGGATTCATGGGACAGACGACCAGCTACCGCCGGAGCCTTCTCAAGAAGAAGGTCGTCGTGATGGGCGAGGTCGAGGGGCAGGACGAGGTGCGCTACATCCACGGGAACTTCGGCATGGGAACCTTCACCTTTCTCGGCGGCCACGACCCGGAGGATTACCAGCACTTCGTCGGCGACCCGCCGACCGATCTCAACCTCCATCCCAACTCCCCCGGCTACCGCCTGATCCTCAACAACATCCTCTTCCCCGCCGCAAAGAAGAAGGAGCGCAAGACGTAGTGCGACCGGCGCTGAGAGCGTTCGATTTGCTTGAGAGTATGTCCATTTATGTGGTATGGTCGGCTTCCATAATGAATGCGATCGAACGAGGCGTCGCGGGTGTACATTTCGGGAGTGCACGTTCTGATGAAGGATAGAAGCATGGAGAACAAGAAGAGGATCGATTCGCCGGCACCCGCATTCGACGACCTCGCCCGTTCGCTATTCGAAATAGGCGTGATAAAATTGGGCGAATTCAAGCTGAAATCGGGGATCATCTCGCCGTTCTATTTCGATATGCGATGCGTCATTTCACACCCGTCCATACTACGGCGGATGGCCGGGTTCTATATCGAGAAATGCGGGGAACTCGAGTTCCTGCGGATAGCGGGGATACCCTTCACGGGCCTACCGATCGCCGTCGCCGTCTCGCTCGCGGCGGATTACCCGATGGTCTTCGGAAGGCGGGAGGCGAAGGGGCACGGTGTTTCGAGACAGATAGAGGGTTCGTTCAATGCGGGCGACCGCGTGCTCCTCATCGATGATGTGATCACGGACGGGCAAAGCAAGCTGGAATACGCAAATATTTTTATAAACAACGGACTGGCCGTTCGGGACATCCTGGTATTCCTCGATCGCGAGCAGGGCGGGCGCGAGAACATGGATAAGCACGACATCACCCTGCACGCGGTGTGCACGATGACACGTCTCCTCGAATCGCTGCTCCGATCGGGCTGCATCGACGAGGGCCAGTACACGATTATCCACGATTTCATATTGAAAAAATGATGGCTGGAGATACGGCAGTCGGATTGACCCGCATACTCCTCCGCATGGCGTCGGTGTGGGGAGGTGGGATGCTCCGCACGCTGTGGCGCACACGGGGGCTTCAGACCGGGCTCGTGCGGGCCCGGCGGCGGCGGAAGAGGGCACTCGCGGGGGAGGGACTCCATGTACCGATTGGTATTGCAATCAGCCCCACGACGAGATGCAACCTCACCTGCCGGGGATGTTACGCTCGTTTCCACCCGATGGACGGCGAGATGCCGCCGGAGACGATCGATGAGGTCGTCCGTGAAGCGTCGGATCTCGGCGTATTCTTCTTCGTCATAACGGGGGGCGAGCCGTACCTGCGGCCGGAGATGATCGATCTCTACGAGCGATACCGCAGCGTGCTGTTTCTCACCGTGACGAACGGGACGTTGATCGACGCCGGTCTCGTCTCGCGCCTCGCCGGGGCGGGTAATGTGCTTCCCGTGGTGAGCATCGAGGGAACGCGCGAGCAGACCGACGGGCGGCGGGGGGAGGGGGTCTATGACCGGGTGATCGCCTGCATGCGGCAATTCAAAGATGCACGCATTCCGTTCGGTTTTTCCGCCCTCGTGACGCGGGAGAGCGCCGCGACGTTGGGGAGCGACGGGTTCGTCGGCGAGATGGTCGAGAGAGGATGCACGGTCGGATTCTTCAATGAATTCATTCCGGTGGAGCGCGGCGATGTCGCACTCGTTCCGGACGGTGCACAGCGCAGGTGGTTCGCGGAACGCGTCGATCATATCAGAGGCCGGCATCCGATCGTGCTGCTCAACCTCCCCGCCGACGAGTACGACGCGGACGGGCGGTGCATGTCGGTCGCGGGCGGCGCCATGCACATCACCGCGCGCGGCGATGTCGAGCCGTGCCCCTTCGCGCACTTCGCGCGCGAGAACGTCACGCGCTCCTCGTTCCGCGAGGTTCTCCGTTCGCCATTTCTCGCCGCCATCCGCGGCCATCCGACGGTCCTCCGTTGCGGTGAGATCGGGTGTTCACTCGTCAACAACCATGCTACACTCGAAGCGATCGCCGAGGAGACGAAGGCCCGGCCGACGAACGTTCCGAAATCCGATGTAGGTCAGAGAATGTAGTGCAGCGGTGGAATACATGTTCCGGATCAAGTCAGGGAGGCTTACATGATGAAACCGGTTTACCGGATAGTCTGTCTTTTGTTTTTTGCGGTTTTGATGTTCTGTACGGGCCGTGCGGCGGCGACGGATTCCGACGAGGATATCGGGCTGTGGCCGGAGATCGAGCCATTCAAGGTGGCGTATCTCGAGGTCTCCGAACTGCACGAGATCTACTACGAGCTGTGCGGCAATCCCGACAGCAGGCCGGTCTTCGTCCTGCACGGCGGGCCGGGGGCATCGATCATTCCGTACTACCGCCGTTTCTTCGATCCCGAGAAATTTATCATCGTCCTGCACGACCAGCGCGGGTGCGGCAGGTCGAAGCCGTTCGCCGAGCTGCGGGAGAACACGACACGGGACCTCGTCGGGGACATCGAGAAACTCCGTGTGGAGCTCGGGCTCGGGAAGATCATCCTGTTCGGCGGTTCCTGGGGGAGCACGCTGGCGCTGGCGTACGCCGAGACGTATCCGGCCAACGTTGCGGGAATCGTGCTTCGCGGTGTCTTCACCGCGACGCAGCAGGAGATGGCGCATTACTATTACGGCGGTGTGGGCACCTTCTTCCCCGAGGCGTACAAGCGGCTCCTCTCGGTTCTCCCCGATTCCGTTACGGCTCTCTCGCCGCAGGTTCTCTTCGAGCTGGTGAAAACCGACGACTGGGAGCAGCGCAAGAAGTACAGCGTCGCCTGGATCGATTACGAGGCGACGATCGCCACGATCGAGGCGACGACGGAGAGTTTCGGCGACCGGTGGGACACATCGGAGGTTATGCGCTACATCGTCTTCTCGCTCGCACTGCTCGAGAACTACTACATGGCGAACAACTGCTTTCTCGAGGAGGGGGAACTGCTCGAGAATGCGCACCGGCTTGCCGGTATACCCACAATCATCGTGAACGGCCGCTACGATATGATCTGCCCGCCGATCAACGCGTACCGCGTTCACCGTTCCATCCCCGGGTCGAAACTCGTCATCGCAGAGATGGCGGGGCACTCGATGGCGCAGAAGCCCATCGAGCGGGCGCTTCTCCGGGCGATGCGGGCGTTCGAGGAGGAGTAGCGGGCGGCTCTTCAGACCGGGCACGAAAGGGGGCCATGCAATGAAACGAATCGGCATCATCGGCGGTCTCGGTCCCGAGGCCACGAGCGAGTACTACCGGATCATCACCGATGAGTATCACAGCCGCTCGCCCGGCGGCGATTACCCGACGATCATCATCCACAGCCTGAACCTGACGGAGATCGTGGCTATGGCCGAGGCAGGAGAGTGGCCGAAGGTTACGGATTGGCTCGCGGACGCGATCGCGGTCCTCACCAGCGCGGGCGCGGATTTCGCCCTCATTGCGGCCAACACGCCGCACATCGTATTCGACGACCTGCGCTCGCGCGTCGGCATTCCGATGATCAGCATCGTCGAGGAGACGGCGCGCGTGGCGGATCGGCGCGGTCTCGGCAGGCTGCTGCTCCTCGGCACGAAATTCACCATGCAGGGCACATTCTACCAGCAGGTCTTCTCCCGGAGCGGCATCGAGCTGGTCGTCCCGGAGAACGGGGAGCAGCTCTATATTCACGATAAGCTGCTGGGGGAGATCGGCCTCGGCCGGATCGTCGATGAGACGCGCCGCGCGCTCCTCGCGATCATCGACCGCGTGCGGACAAGCTCCGGCATCGACGGCGTGATACTGGGGTGCACGGAGCTCCCGCTCATCCTCACGGAGGACGCGTTCGGTCTCCCGTTCCTCGACACGACGCGCATCCACGCCGACAGCGCCGTGCGGTGGAGCCTCGGGGAGGAGTAGGGGCGCCTCGTCGCGCGGAGCGCGGCGCGGGGGAGTACGGACAGCGCAATGAAGATTATGTAAGGAAATAT
>CBFCXB010000086.1:0-8372 GCA_965601905.1 uncultured bacterium
AGACTCTGCCATGACCCGTATCGATCCTCCGGAGTCACCGCGAAAGCGCTCGACCCGCAAACCGCCCTCATTTTCTCGCTCGATTTTTTGGAGAGGCTCGAATATAATGCATCGAACGGTGAAGACTGCCGCCAAGAAAAAAATGGCGACACGCGGGTCGCGCGGCATTTCATCACGGCAAAAATAGAGGAAGGTGTGAAAATGAAGAGTGCAGCGTGCTGTATTGCAGTGATCATGTTGATGTGCCTCTGTTTTCCGGTGCAGGCGAAGGATGCGGAGGCGTATATCGAGGAGGCGGGGAAACTCAATGAAGCCGGCAAGCCGGCCGAGGCGATCGCCCTGCTCCAGCAGGCGCTCGGGGAGCATCCGGATAACGCGGATATCCATGCATACATCGGTCTCTACACGGGCATGAGCGCGGGGCAGACGGGCGATTACGTGGAGGCGATGCGGCTCGTGACGGAGTCGTTCACGATGCTCAACAAGGCTGTTTCGCTGGCGCCGGAGAATCCGACAGGGTACCTGTTCAGAGGGATCATGGGGGTTCAGATCCCGGCGTTTCTCGGAAAACTCGACGGCGGCGTCGGCGATCTTGAGCATGTGGTCGACATGCATGCAAAGAACCCCGACTCGGTTCCCGGCGAAACGCTCGTCACCGCCTACACGCATCTCGCCGCGGGATACGAGAAACAGGAAATGATCGATAAAACTCGGGCAGCGCTCGAGAAGATCGTCGAACTTGCCCCCGGAACGGACGCCGCCGCGGGGGCCGAGAAGAAAATGGCGGCACTTGCAGCAGGCGCCGGGCCGGCAACGGACCCACTTGCTCTCCGGAACGATGATTCAGCAAAGATCGCGGCGATCAAGAAAAAATTGGAGAAAGAACCCGGCAACACAACGCTCATCATGGAACTGGGAAAAGCATACTACGGCGGCGGCATGTATGAAGAAGCCGTGCCGGTCCTGAAGCGGTACGTGGAGCTCGACACAAACAGCGCGGAGGCGTACAAGATGCTCGGCATCTCGGTCGCGATGATCGCCGAAAAGGGGTACGACGAGAATGTCTACGAGAATACCGACTACATGAGCGGTATCGCCTTCGAGTCGATCGGGTACATGGACCGGGCCGTCGAGCTCGATCCGGACGATGCCGAGACACGGTTGGTGCGGGGAATATTCGGCATCATGTTCCCCTTCTTCGTCGGCAAGCACGAGCAGGGGGTGGAGGATCTCGAATACGTGGCGAAGAGCGAATCACCCGATTCGATGAAGGCCGAGGCCCTCTACTACCTCGGCGTGGCCAAGCAGCGCGAGGCGATGCGGTACTGGATCGATGTGGCGAAAAACTATCCCGATGAGGAGGCCGCGCGGATGGTCTACCGTGAGATACGGCCCGCGATCCCCCGCTTCGATCCGTCGCAGCATGAAAAGCCGGTCGCCGCGATCGATTTCGTTCTCGGCTTCCGGGACGAGCTGCCGCCCCAGACGGCCGTCTGGGTCGAGGACGCAAACGGCGTGTACGTGATGACGGTTTACGTCTCGGGGTTCAGCGGGTACGCCAAGGAGAAGCAGATCAACCTCCCCGTCTGGTCCGAGATGTCGAAATTCGAGGGGGCCGAGACGGTCACGGGAGCCAGCATCGATATTGGGCATCATATATACACCTGGGATATGACCGGCATGGATGGTAAGCGGGTCGCCCCCGGCGCCTATACGATCAAGGTCGAGGTCTCGTACTGGCCGACGATGAAGTACCAGCTCGCCGAGGCCGTCGTCACAGTCGGCGATAAGAAAGATCACGCCGTCGTCGAGGAGGGTGATTACATCCCGTACATGGCGGTGACCTACTACCCGGAGTGATCTATATACCTTGAAAATGGGCTGGCTTAAAGGAAATCGAGCGATTCGCCCCGAACCGATTTACGATACCAGCAAAGGAAGGAGGGACGAGCACGGCAAAAAAAGCAGCACCTGCCGTTATTTGTTTGGCCTTAATCCGCACCTCATTTATAATTTTTATTATCTTCAGCTCATTCACCACGATCCTGAGAAAGTTCTGGGCGTTGGTCGCAACACTCACCGACTGATGGGTCACCCGGTCGCGGAGCTTGTTGAGATTGAACTCGTCCTGGTCGACGCAGATGACCTTCAGGAGCTTCAGGGTACCGTCCCGCTCATAGAAGTTGGGGAGCATGTTCCCCGTTGCGATTGAGTGCAGCACGGTCGCCACCATGACGACGAGGGTGGCCTTCTTGGTATGCTCCCGCATCACATCCTGCGCGGCGAACGCATCCTTAATGACTCCCGGGATGGGTCCGTTGTCCCGTATCGAGCCGGCGAGCACGTACGGGATGTCGCTACGGATGCAGGAGTACACACTGCTGTCCACGCTCTGCAATGACTCAATCGTCTTTTACCTTTCCGGTGCTCGGATACTATTTTATGAGCACGAGCTTTTGTGTTTTCGCGTATCCGTCGGCTTGGAATCTCAAGAAATATATCCCCGCGGATACACGCACTCCGCCGTCATTCAGGCCGTTCCAATACTGCAGATAATGCCCCGGACTGCAAGGCGCGGATTGTAATATCGTTTTTACCACCCTTCCATTGACATCATAAATAGCAAGCGTTACCTCTGAACGCTCTACCAGTCCGAATCGTATAGCCGTTAGAGGATTAAACGGGTTCGGGTACGGAGCATCGATGTACGTGTAATCGGGCGTCTCGATGCCTCCACCCTGGTTGGGAACCGGCCATTCATCGGACTTCGTTAAATACTCGATCGTGAAATCGGCGTCTGACATATCTATTCCCTGATGCTGATTGGAGTCGTTCGCTATCACGCGCACACGGCAGCAGCTTTCCACTCTGGGTTGCCCGGCCGGTATTTTCCAGTCATACGAACCTTCGCCGTCTTCATCGACTTCAAGATTTGATGCTGATGCTATTCCGATCCAGAATCCTCCCTCCCCGTCTAAACTGTAAGATAAACCACAGCGGACACCCTCTACATACTCGTCGTCCACCTGCCACGTAATGTGAACGGTATTGCCGGACCTGAAATACTCGCCTCCGTTCGGATAGGTGATGGCGGCTTCGGGAGGGCCGTAATCCTTTATTCCCAAAGCGGTATACGCATAACAAACCTGAGAGGGCTGACAGGGTATCCAGCCTATGTATTCGCCTGTCACATTCCACACCTCGTATACATACGTCCTCATACTGCAACCCGTTTTGTTGATCGATCCGGACACCGGCGCCGACCATCCCAAGCCGCAGTTCGGATTCTCCATGGAGTATCCCGTCGTCCATACGCCGCGCCCCCACGCATGCGGAGGACACGCGTACAGATCGGCGAATGTGACATTCCGTTCGACGGTGTACCTGCGGCATGCATATGTGCCGTCGGCGAGTCCCGGAACGCTGATAAAGACCATCAGGGAAGACGACATGCCGACATCGGAGCCGCCCGTGGATGACTCATGAGAGAGACGGAAGGGATAGGTCAGGAAATCGAGCGCGTTTCTTGCGTTGATGAGACCGTGGCCTAATTCAGAGTCCCAACCCTCTTTTAATTTTCCATATCTGTCGGTGCCGGAAAGCTTGATGATCTCGATCACATCATCGTTGTCGAGCTCCGGCTTGTACGATTTGAGCAGTGCGGCGACGCCGGTTGCGAACGGCGCCGCCATCGACGTGCCGGCCAGAAATTCGTACGAATTCGAACCGCTGGTCCATGTAGAGAGGATGTCTTCTTCATTGGTGTACGGCCACAGATTCTTGCCTCCCGGAGCGACGACGTCGATGTGGTTGCCCTTGCTGGAGAATCCAGATAATATTCCAGTATTTTTAATCGATCCTACCGCCAAGATTCCCTGCCCGCAGTCAGCGGGGAATTGGGGCACGCTGTTACCCGTGTTTCCCATCGCGGCAACCGACACACGGTTCATCTTGTAGGCATACGCGAGGGCGAGACGTATCGTTATAGAATAACTCGGGCCTCCCCAGCTGTTGTTCAATACGAAGCAACCGGCATCAACGGCGTTATGGATATCGGTATAGATCTCGGAGGGATCGAAGCTGGAGATATCCTCCGAGTGAATCGGCGAGTACCAGGACACACCGGCAACCCCCTCCTCATTATTGGTTTTCGCCCCGGCGATCCCCGCCACATGCGTACCGTGCGGATCCGTGAACGTTCCCTCTCCCGATACCTTGCCCGAGAGATCGTCATGGTTTCCTTTCACACCGCTATCGATTATGCCGATCTTGACGGATGTGTTTCCCTTTTCATAGTCCCACGCTTCAGGGGCGTCGATGTCGGCGTCCGCCGACCCGCCCGCCTGGCCTGAGTTGTCGAGTCCCCACTGATACCCGAACAGTGAATCGTTCGGAAACGTGGCGAAAAAATAGAGTTCGGGCACCCGCCCCGCCTCCCTTGCCAGTTCCATTCATCGCGTATGATGAAAAAGGCGGATGTATCAGAGCCTGTTGCACAAACTATCATCAAGGCTTCTATGCCACTATATGCAGTGTGGATTGAATTGTTACTGCACAATATATAGTGCCACCAAGCCAATGGAATTGGTTTGTGCAACAGGCTCATCAGTTACTAAAACCAACACCTTCTATTTGAGACTACTTATCATCCATCCAATCGATGGGGTCAATGTAGTCATACATCAACTCCCATAAACACAGCACGAAAAATGTGCCCGATGGAAGCTTCTTGTAGGCTTCGCATGCTATGCCCTGCGCAAACACCGGAGCGAAGGCCCCCTGTACCAGCGTAATTGCTAGTACAACTACTACCACTAAAAGGATGATCCTCATCATTCACCTCCTTTCTTAATAACAAGAACGTTTTTAACTTCACAATTTAATACGGAATCCGGTATTCTTCTCATACCGAAATTCACTATCAAAAGTGGATTACCATTTTTAGTTTTATAGATTGGTCGCTTCGAGTCTATGAATAGGAATCCATCGAGCTCATTACTCCGTACTACATCCCCGATATACCATTGCTCATCATTTCTATTAGTAGTTTGCTGAACAAGAAACTCTATAGACCGATAGTCTAAAGTATCGCCGTCACAGACGCATTTTACCAGTACATGGCTATTCTTAGACCAAGCGGTGGATATATCCTTGTCAACCTTCAAAGCGAAAACAAGGAACTTTTCCGGTTCATCTATCATTAGCTCAAAGGCTTCAAGTTTAAAGGGGATGTTATCACTTCGTAACTTGAAAAGCCCGTCTGTATACCAATCTACAAAGCGAGTCCCTGGACTAGCACTCCATATTGACCAGCCTGCGGGATCTTGATAAAGCGGCATTTGTGCATTGAACTTTTCTTTGGCTACGACTGGTGATCTCCCAATAGAAACGGTAATTAGTATAGCGAGGAAGCAGATCATTAGCCTAGTTGGTAGTAGTTTCACAGTCGAGACCTCCTTTCAATAGGTGTAGCGGGTTCATTTCTCCCCCAGTGCGGCGGCGAGCTTGTGTTTTAGGACATACAATGCATTGCGTAGCTTGATTAGCCTGTCCTTATCCTCGGGACGGATTGCATTATTATCCAATGTCTCTTGAATAACTTGCCATGCCGTTGCATAATCACTCTGACACTCCCGCAGCAGTTCGCGAAGGCGAGTGATATCGTTTTCGAGTTTGGTCTCACGCAATACAGCACCTAAGTTGCTAATGGCACTTTGATAGAGCGGCGACGCCTCTTTATATTTCGGTTTACCCATCTTCGCCTCCCGCGTTGAGGGCTTGCTCGATTTGTTTCAGTCTCTTAGTAATAGAAGCGGCACACTTGTCAAGCTTTTGCGATTGCAAAATATACTGTTCCGATTCGCGATATAAAGTAGTGCGCAAACCATCTAATTCAATGTGGCAATCGCCCAGTGCTTCCTCCAGTTCCTTAATCCGCTCCTCCTGCGCGTCACGTTCGGTGGGGGTTTGGAGGAGCTTTTGCGCTCGAACTCGCTCTAATATACTAATAATTGTACGTAATCTTATATCGCCCGAATGATCTTCCGCGCATCGAACTGCTGGAGTATCGTGAGAAGGTCATCGGAAATGGATGCTTCGTTGATCGATGCGGCTTCCATTTCCAGATCGAACGTTACTGTTCCCTCGGCGACCATCACGATAACATCGGTCTCGCGATCGACGGCGTTCTCCTGTGACAATGCCGGGTAACTCAAGATCAGAACGATACAAATCGAGATTCTGAGAATAAACATGATCTTACCACTTTTCTATTCGGCCATCAGAGCCCGAGGGTTCGATCCGTCGCTGTTCATCACCCAAATGCGGCCGAGAGCTGTGTTCACGTACACGATCTGCAAACCATCGGGGGACCACGCACCGCTGTCACCTCATCTCGAGGTCAACCTCATCAGGTTCGATCCGTCCAGATCGACCCGAAAGAGGTTGGGTTGAGTAATCTCTCGTTCATTCACACCCATCAAGAACGTGGACGTTACTTCGCAGTATTTGAGGTTACCGATTTCGCTCCATCCTTCATCCAGCCAGAATACTTGTTCCGCTTCATCTGTCTGTAAGTCGTAGATGAAAATGCCGTCCAGCATACGGGTATATGCCAGGTGAGTGCTGTCTATCCACTGAGGCAACTCGCCTTTTAACAGTAGATAGTCATTCGATCCGTCTACATTGACGATGTGGAGGCCGGAGAGCAGGCGGAAATAGGCGATACGGCCGCCGTCCGGCGACCAGGCGGGCTCGAAGTTTCTCCCCTCGAACGTCAGCTGCGTGAGACTGTCGCCATCGACTGTCGCCGTGCAAACCTGATCATGCCACGTAAGAACGATATGCCGACGATCCGGCGAAAAATCGGGATAGTCGGGACAGCTCATATCCCCGGGAAGGAGCCTCGTGTAGCTCGAATCCACCAGGTCGAACCGGTACATCCCCAGCGTGTCAGGGTACTTGAGGGGATTCGTGTGATAGCTGAACAGTATGAAGTCATCATTCGGCGACCAGGCTGGATTATCGAAATCATATCTCGGAAATCCAAGGTCGGGCTCCGGCTCGACCGGCGCTGGATCGTCGCGGCCACATCCCAAAGAACAGAGAACCGCCGCGCCTATAAACACGGTTATCACCGCGAACCGCGTATTGAGGATGCGTATGATCATTTTTCCCCATAGAGTTGAGCCGCTATAAAAATTTCATGAATTCATTCTTGTAATTAAAGAGATGAAGGGTTCATGACATCACCACCTCACTCCGATGAAACCCCTCGTGTCAGTTGAATTATCTTTCTGCCATTGATGCTGACGATCCAGACCGTTCCGTTCTGGATCTCTGCGTACGGATGATCGTAAAAGGAACAGTATATTATCTTCTCACCATCCGGAGAGTATTTCGGATAACGATTGAACTTGTTATTGGATGTCAATTGAGTAAGATTGTTTCCTGAATCGTTGAAGGTCACAATGTCGTCAAATCCCGAAGACATTTCCCTATCCGCCACTATTCTGTCTTTCGTCTGTAACCAGTCTGCGGCCCGGCCCTCGCACAGCACCGTCTTCGATGTACCATCGCTTCTCATATTCCATATCGCGAATCCACGCGGCGTTTCCTGGATATCGGAATCATATACTATCCACCTTCCGTCTGGACTCCACGATGGAAGATAGTTGTCTCCATCGAAGGTGAGCTGTTGGATCGTCATCGGATCGATCCGATCCTCTACAATACGAACCTTGTATATGTTTCTACCAAGCTTGTATGCGAGCCATTCTCCATATCCCAAATTGGCTGTAATCTGAATGGTATGACCCCCCCCCGCGAATTTCTGTTATGCCAAAATGGAAATAGCTGATCCTCGCTACGTCCGGAGACCACACGGGAAATCTGTCGATCTCAGGATAGGGGAGAGGCGGTGCCATGAAGTTGTCTTTATCGGAGCAACAGAGACACAGGACCGTGAATATATAGAGAATCATATACAATGCTATACGAAGGTAAATAATTTTTTCCAAAGACAACGATTTCATTCCGGATCTCTCAAACGGAACGGCGGGGTATTACTGTATCGATATACAAAACAAATGCATGAATTACCGCTTAATCTAACACACTAAATTCGCATTAACTGTGCCAACAGGCCCTTAAAAATTTATACATTTTAGTATGAGCTATTTCCTCCACGAATCCGTCCTGGAATATCTATAACATATAATATTATATGAAGATAACCAATATGCATAACCAGGCGTGTCACCAGAGTTTGAGCAATCAATTCTTATCTCTCTGATTATAGAAACATTTGCCGAGCAAAATATTTTAACGAATCAGCTCGGTGAGTAAAATATTTTTACTCTCTTATACGATAT
>CBFCXB010000087.1:0-8361 GCA_965601905.1 uncultured bacterium
CTCTGCGGCGTTCGTCGATAACGTCACGATCGCGCCATCGCCGGATTGGATGCAGAAACTCCTTGCCGCCGTCGGACTCAAGCCGATCAATAACATCGTCGATGTGACGAACCTCATTCTGATGGAAATGGGCCAGCCCCTGCACGCCTTCGACCGTGACCGCCTGCGTCGCGACACGATCGTGGTGCGGCGTGCGAGGACAGGGGAATCTCTCGTGACGCTCGACAACGTGTCCCGGAAGCTGACACCGGACATGCTCGTGATCGCCGACGCGGAGAATCCCGTGGCCCTCGCGGGTGTGATGGGAGGACGGGATACGGAGGTGACAGAGGGGACCACCCGGGTACTCCTCGAGAGCGCCATGTTCGAGCCGCGCCTCGTCCGCAGAGCACGAATGGGCCTGAAGATCGAGACGGAAGCATCATATCGCTTCGAGCGGGAGGCGGACATCGGGGCGATGCAGGAGGCCCTCGAGCGTGCCTGTTTTCTGATCGAAGAGATCGGCGCGGGCAAACCATCACCGTTCGTTGTCGAACGGATGGCGGATGATACGCCGGTTGGCCCTACGACCATTCCAATGCGCGTCGATCAAACGAACCGGGTCATGGGGACAAAACTCGCCGCCGGCGAAGTGGCACAGCTCCTCGGGCGTCTCGGTCTCGGAACCTCGATCATGGAAAATATCGTACAGGTATCGGTACCGACATTCCGGCGCGATCTCAAAGAAGAGATTGATCTCATCGAGGAGGCAGCCCGCGTCTACGGGTACGAGAATATCGGTCTCGAGGAGGAGCCGCGATGTACCGTATATGCATCGGCTTCACCGATCAGCTCGAGGAATGAGAGTATATGCCGATATCTCGCCGCCAGGGGTTTCGCCGAGGTCATCTCGACGTCCTTTATGGATCCGGACGATCCGGCGTACTTCGGCTGGCGCCCCACCGATCCGCGAAGCGCTCCCCTCGTTATATCGAACCCCCTTACAGCCGGGCAATCGGCTCTGCGGACTTCACTCCTGCCCGGGCTTCTCGGTGTAGTGAAGCGGAACGCTCCGGCGGAGCAGGAGGGGATGCGTATCTTCGAGATGGGAAAAGTCTTTCTGAAAGAGAACGGCGGTGGTCTCCCGCGCGAGGAGCTCCACATCACCGCGCTCCTGACTCGGCAGGCACAACCGGTGCGATGGCTCGGGGAGAGGCGCCCATTCGATTTCTTTGATATGAAGGGAGAACTCGAGGCCCTGATCGAAAACCTGGGCGTCACCGCGGGTATCTCCCAGGAGCGGAAACAGGACGCGCCGGGGTACATTTTCAACTGGTCCTTGAAAAGCGGCATTCTCGCGGAGGGCGGTCTTCTGGCGCTCGACATACTATCCCGTTACGATATAGACGCACCGATCCATTATTTCGATCTTATACTCGATGCGCTGCCGGCGAAGTGTGGTGAGAAGCTTGCATTCTTACCGATCAGCCCCTATCCATCGGTAAAGCGCGACCTCTGCGTCGTGGCGCCTGGCCGGACGACCTTCGCCGATATACGAAACTGTATCATCGGACAGGCTAAAAACCTTGAATCGATAAAGATATTCGACTACTATAGAGGGGGTCACCTGGGTGAGGGGAAACGGAGCTATACATTCCGCCTGAACTTCAGATCTCCCCGAGGGACGCTCGATGACCGGACTATCGATAAAGAAATAGATGCAATCCTCGCTGCACTGCAGCGAGAACTGCAGGTAACTCTAAGATGCGAATAATGAGGAAGTTACAAAATGGCAGGCACTGAATTGAAGAGCTTGAATGTACTCGAGGAGAAGATCAACAAGGCGGCGGGGATGATCGCCGCCCTCAGGCGTGAAAAAAATGAGGTCGATGAGACCAATAAAAAGTTGAAAGGGAAAATAGAATCGTTGTATATTAATAATGAGGAGTTGACAAAACAACTTGAAACCTTTAAGAAGCAGAAGAAAAAACAAAGCGATTTTGATGAAAAGAGAGAGGAGATAAAGAATAAAATAGAGGAGATGCTGGTGAAGCTGGAGGGGCTTGACTTATAGCGCCGAAAGCGGACGAGTAGATTCCGGAAGGGGTTGTAAAAGACAGTTCTGTATTGAAGCAAGTAGGTGACAATGGCCGAAAAAAGTACCGAAAAGGTAGAAATTTTTGGTCAAGAGTATAGAATCCGTGGAGTCGGCAACCCGCAGTATATTCATAAGATAGCTGGGTACGTCGACAAGAAGATGAGGGAGATTGCCCATTCGAGCGGAATACTGTCTCAGACACGCATCGCCATTCTAGCGGCACTCAATATCGCGGACGAGCTCTACCAGGAACGGGAGGAACGGGAGAAGGTGCAGGGAGAGCTCGGACGTCAGGCGGAGCGGCTGGGCGAACTCCTCGATGACAAGATCAGTGCAGAATTGTGACACGACAACCCTGCTGAAGAGGTGTTGGATTGAATAGCAGGGATGAAATACAGATAAAAAACAACGTTAGGAAGAAATTCCCTACCGTGTTCGTGATGGAGAAATTCATTTTATGCCAACACCTTGAGCCCGGAAGTCTTATATTTGGCCGTGAATGTTAAGCCCTGTACTACAGGGACAGCAGGAGCGGTCATGCGGACGTCCACCATTGTTGGATGGGCTTAAAAGGATTTTTCGCACACGGCACCGAGTGGGGAATTCTTCTCTTTTACCCACCAGCGATCTCCCCTGGAAAATAAAGAGTTAACATCTTCAATATCACGTGGTTTGTTTGTATGAGTGACTATATACATGATGGAGGTGAGCCGCCCTGACATAATGTCGGGATTACGCCATGGACAGCATTGTATTCTATGTATCAGCGGGGATCCTCGTTCTTTTCCTTGGTTTTATCCTGGGATGGCTGATCAACAAGAAGATCTCTGAAAGCCATCTGCGTCATACCAAAAAGTTGGCGGAAAACATCATTGCTGAGGCGCAGCGGGAAGCCGAGACGCGGAAAAAGGCATCGATCCTCGAGGCGAAGGACGAGTGGTACAAGGCCAAGATCAGGTTCGAGAAGGAAACACAAGATACCAGGCAGGAGATCAAGAAAGCCGAGCGGCGGCTCGAGGAAAAAGAGCAGAATATCAACCGTAAGGTCGACTACCTCGAGAAACGCGAACGTGCGATCAACGACAAGCAGAAGCTTCTCGACGGCAAGCTCAAGGTGATCTCTGACAAGAACAATGAACTTGCCCGCGTACTTGAGCTGCAGAACGAGAAACTCGAAAAGATTGCCGCTATGAGCAGTGAAGAGGCGAAGAAACTGCTCATATCAAACCTCGAGAACGTGGCGCGGCATACTGCGGCGAAACGTATAAAGGAGATTCGGGACGAGGCGGAACGGAACGCGATAAAACAGAGCCGCGAGATCCTGACGCTCGCGATCGAGCGGTGCGCCGCCGATCATGTTGTCGAATCGACCGTTTCGGTCGTCGATCTACCGAACGATGAGATGAAGGGTCGAATCATCGGGAGGGAGGGACGGAATATAAGGGCGTTCGAGAACGTCACGGGAATCGATGTGATCATCGACGATACCCCCGAGGCCGTTATCCTTTCCGGATTTGATCCGATTCGCCGGGAGGTGGCCCGTCTCGCCCTCGACAAGCTCGTCAAGGACGGCAGAATACATCCCGGCCGTATCGAGGAAGTTGTTGAGAAAACGCATAAGGAACTGCTGGAGGAGATCCGTGAGGTCGGCGAGCAGACCTGCCTCGACCTGACCATCCACGCACTCCACCCCGAGCTGGTGAAACTGCTCGGACGGCTCAAGTATCGGACATCGTACGGTCAGAACATCCTTCAACATTCCAAGGAAGTTGCATTCATCTCGAGTCTGATCGCCAGCCAGCTCGGGCTCGATTACCATATCGCCAAGCGCGCCGGTCTCCTGCACGATATCGGTAAAGCCGCCGATCACGAGATGGAAGGTCCGCATGCCGAGATCGGCGCCGATTTAGTGCGACGGTACGGTGAAAACGAAATCGTGATCAATTCGGTTGCCGCGCACCACGAGGACGTCGAAGCCACTTCACTCATCACCCACGTCGTCTCGGCCGGCGACGCGATCTCGAGCGCAAGGCCGGGGGCCCGGCGCGAAACCCTCGAGAACTACATCCGAAGGCTCGAGAAACTCGAGAAGATCGCGGATGCATTCGATGGGGTGGAGAAATCGTACGCGATCCAGGCCGGCCGTGAGATAAGGATCCTGGTCAGCCACAAGAAGTTGGATGACATGCAGGCATCTGAGCTGGCATCGGAGATCTCCCGGAAGATAGAGGACGAGATGGAGTACCCCGGCCAGATAAAGGTCGTGGTGATACGGGAGACACGGGCGATCGACTACGCGCGTTGACGCGATCGTATGACGCTGTGCCCGAGAGAACCGCCGTTCGATTTCCCGCGGGAAAATAACACGGTACCGATTCTATATACGCGCACCACACCATGCTGGATTTTCACGGGACTGGTATTTCATTGATATGAAAGTGCTTTTCATTGGTGATATCATAGCACGGACCGGCAGGCAGGCTCTCGCCGAAGCGCTTCCCGGTCTCAGGAAGCGGTTGGGGATCGATCTCTGCATTGGAAATGTCGAGAACGCCGCCGGTATCTTCGGCGTCACAGAGCAGGTGGTGGAGGAGGTGGTGGCGACCGGCGTCGATATCATGACGAGCGGCAATCACATCTGGGACAAGCGGGAAGGTGTTGGACTGCTCGATTCGAGGGAAGACCTGCTCCGTCCGGCAAACTACCCGCCGTCGGTTCCCGGGAGAGGTTTCGTCGTCACGGAGGTGGGTGGTATACCCGTCGCCGTGATCAATCTCCAGGGTAGAACCTACATGCCGATGACGGACTGTCCGTTCCGCAAGGCGGACGAGATACTTGCCGGTTTGTCGCCGGAAGTGAAAATCGTTCTGGTCGATTTTCATGCGGAGGCCACGAGCGAGAAGGTGTGCATCGGCTACTATCTCGACGGCAGGGTGAGCACCATTGCCGGCACCCATACCCATGTACCGACGGCCGATGAGCGGATTCTACCGAACGGAACAGCTTACATTACAGATGTCGGCATGACGGGCGGGTGCGAGTCGGTGATCGGCGCTCGGAAGGAGGAAGTCATACAGCGCTTTCTCGGCGGCGCCCCGGTCAGGCTCCGAGCGTCGCGGGAGCGGCCCTGCGTCGAAGCGCTGTTCGTGGAGATTGATGCCATCACCGGGGCGGCGAAGCGAGTCGAACGCATCATGGAAAAGACAGAGGAGAGTAACATTGGATGAGCTGAACCCGCGAGAGAAGATAATCGACGGCAAGGGTATCGCCCGAGAGATTCTCGATAGGCTCAGCGCCGAGGTGGCACGATTCAGTGAGCACCATTCTCCACCGCACCTTGCCGTCATCATCGCCGGCGATGATCCCGCATCGCAGGTATACGTGAAAAGTAAAGTCCGCGCCGCCGAGAAGTGCGGCATCGGGTCCGAACTCATTGAGTTGCCGGCGGATGTTTCCCGGCACGCACTGCTTGGGTTGCTCGATCGATGCAACGGCGATCCCGCGATCGACGGCGTGCTGGTGCAGCTGCCGCTCCCGTCTCACATCGATCAGCAGGAGGTGATAGAGCGCATTGATCCCGGCAAGGACGTCGATGGACTGCATCCGTTCAATCTCGGCCGGCTCGCCGCCGGGATGCCGCTTTTCGTTCCCTGCACGCCGCTTGGCATATCGGTGCTTCTATCGCACTACGATATCGATCCATCGGGCGCCCACGCAGTCGTCGTTGGAAGAAGCGTTTTGGTGGGAAAGCCGCTGGCGCTGCTTATGGCACGCAAAGGTTCGGGGGGCGATGCGACAGTAACGATCTGTCATTCGCGGACGCGCGATCTCGCTGCCATCACCAGGACGGCCGATATCCTCATCGCCGCGGTCGGACGTGCAAAGATCATCACAGCCGGTATGGTGAAAGAAGGCGCCGTCGTGATCGATGTCGGGACGAACCGTGTCGATGATCCGAGCACCAGCCGGGGGTACCGGTTGACGGGGGACGTCGATTTCGAAACAGTCTATGCACGGGTATCGCGAATTACACCGGTGCCGGGTGGTGTGGGGCCCATGACCGTTGCAATGCTGATGCAAAACACCGTTCAAGCGGCGCAGAGGAGGAGAGGAGCGGACGATGGGAGCAAGAGGGTGGAATGATCAGCCGATCGAGGATTGGGAAGACGTATACACCGTCACCGAGATCACCGAAGCAATCAGGCAAAGCCTCGAATCGGAATTTCCCACCGTGCGTGTCATCGGGGAGATTGCAAACTACACGGCTCACCCTTCCGGTCATCTCTACTTCAGCCTGCGCGACAAATCGAATCTCATTCGCACCGTCGTCTTCAGACGGCACGTCGAGAAGCTCACCTTCGGGCCCGACAACGGCATGCTCGTCATCGCATCGGGACGGGTCTCTCATTACGGCGGAAGCGGACAGACGCAACTCGTGACCTATCAACTGATGCCCGCCGGACGGGGCGGTCTGGAACTCGAATTCAGAGAGCTTCTGCAAAAGCTCATGGCCGAGGGATTGACCGCTCCCGAGCGAAAGCGCCCGATCCGGCCGTACCCCTCGAGATTCGTCGTTATCACATCCGAATCGGGCGCCGTCATCAGGGACATCGTCGACACCCTGCGCAGGCGGTGGCCGGTAGCCGAGATCGTTCATATTCCGGCTGCCGTGCAGGGGCTCGAGGCGGTCCCATCGATCGTGAGGGCCTTCGAACGTTCGAATCGGCTCGGGGACATCGACGCCGTGATCCTTGCGCGGGGAGGCGGCAGCATCGAGGACCTCTGGGCCTTCAACAGCGAAGAGGTCGCACGGGCGGTTGCAGGATCCGTGCACCCCGTCATCACCGGTATCGGGCATGAGATAGACACGACCGTTGCCGACTACGTGTCGGATGTGCGCGCCGCAACGCCCACGGCGGCGGCCGAGCTCGCCGCACCGGCGATCGACGATGTGCGGCGTGGAGTAGTCGAATCGATCCGCCGCCTGAGGGGAGCGTATCGTGAATCGTACGAGAGACGCCTCCATCTTCTCGAGTACCTTCTGAGAAGCAGTTCGTTTGCGGCGCTCGTGCATAGATGCGAACATGCGGAGCTGAAACTCGACGATGCCCTCGGAAGGCTCGGGGCGTGGTGGAGCACGATCCGGCTTACATATGCCAGCACGCTCGATGCATCGATGAACGCGATCCGATCGCACATTATTCAGTTTTTGGGATCGCGCGACACACAGTTGACACGACTTAAGGTCGGCGTTACATCGAGTGATCCGCGCGCGCGGATCGCCTCAGCCCGGGGTGGTGTCGCCAACCTCGTCGGCACAATTTCGTTACGGACGGACCAGTCGCTGGAGTTGGCGCGACGCGCGGTTGAGCACAATGTCAGAACGATCAGCGGCCTGCACCCGCGCACCGTGCTGAAACGGGGGTACACCTATTGCACGACCGTCGACGGCGAAACGATCATCGGCAGGATCGAACGGCTGTCCGTTCGGGATGATGTAAAGGTGTATTTCTACGATGGAGGGGCCCGGTGCCGCGTGATCGAGAAACGGAAAGGAAAAGCATGGCAAAAAAAATGACGTTCGAGGAAGCGGCGGGCCGGCTCGAGGAGATCGTGCGGCGGCTCGAGGAGGGGGAGGTGCCACTCGAGGAGAGCATCAAGCTCTACGAGGAAGGGATGAAACTGGGTACGATGTGCCGGCGGATCCTCGACGATGCCGAGCAGAGGATTCAAAAGCTTTCCGCGGAGATCGAGGACGAAACAGATGAATAGAGAATGGTCGGACAGTGAAACGAAAACGCAGTTCCTCCGCGATCGCCGGCACGTGAACCGACGGCTCGACGATCTCCTGCCGGCCGATGCGGAACCACCAGATTCGCTTCACCGCGCCATGCGTCATGCCGTGCTTGGCGGAGGTAAACGGGTTCGGGCGATTCTGTGCATCAATGCTCACCGCCTCTTCGACGAGCCCTGTCCGGGAGCGGCGCTCGATGCGGCATGCGCCATCGAGTGCCTGCACGCCTATACCCTGATCCACGACGATCTACCGGCCCTCGACGATGATGATATGCGCCGAGGAAATCCCTCGTGCCACGTCGCTTTCGGCGAAGCGACGGCGATACTGGCGGGGGATGCCCTCCAGGCGCTCGCATTCGAAATCCTCTCCAGCTGCGGTGCCGGTACGGCCCGGGTGTGCCGGGCGGTCGGGCTGCTCGCCCGAACGGCCGGTTCCCGTTTCCTCGTCGGCGGGCAGGTCGCC
The DNA here is from genome assembly GCA_965601905.1 of uncultured bacterium. GTDB lineage: Bacteria > Krumholzibacteriota > Krumholzibacteriia > Krumholzibacteriales > Krumholzibacteriaceae > DATKWS01. The sequence goes on from CBFCXB010000087.1 coordinate 8,337, forward strand.
GACCTGGAAGGTGAGGGGACACGAC